>JAQVJB010000010.1 GCA_028695395.1 Actinomycetota bacterium
CTATGCCTATGGGAGCCTGTTCAAAAATAGTCCTGAAAAGATTTTCACTGTCATGCAATTTCTTACTTAAAGAAGCAAGAGCCTGGTTCTTTAAAATTACCAGATAAAAAAGTATAAGGAAAAAAAATATTAATAAGACTACTACAGCCGCATGAATTACATGTTTAATAATTTCTGCACTCCATATGCTGGCCGAATAATCAAAGCCCAAAACTGCAGTGACTTCCTGTGTATGCTCGTCCATAACCGGAATAAAAATGCTTATCCATGTGCCCCATCTGTCAGTAATCGGACCGGCTATGGTATTTTTCTTCTCGCTGAAAGGAGCTATAACTTCATCAGTAGCTTCAAAATAATACTGTCCAGGAGGTGAATAATCTTCTGAGCCTGCAGCTTCTGAATCTACCATAAAATATATTTTTTCATCTATCAATGTATATAGGTATGCAAAGCGGACGCCCTCATTTGATTCTTTAAACGACTTCAGGCTGTCTTTTAATTTTCTGTACTCTTCTTTTTCAGTATCACTGGCATTTAAGTCAAGGCTTTCTATAAGTTCCGTCTGTAAAAAAGCCTTGGCAGATTCAGCAAGCTTAATCGAGTAATTTGCAGCTTTTTCTTTATAGTCCGACCATGTATCGTATAGGTATAAAGTACTTACGGCTGTAAAAATTATAAACAGGACCAGAAATATAAGTTTAAGATTAAATTTTCCACTAGTGCTTTTCATAATACTATTAAAAATGCCTGCTAAAAATACAATTTCTGAAAAGGGAAAATTAGAATGATTAAAATTTTCAAAAAGTACAGCTTAATCAGGATAAATTACATTTATAACTATTATTAAATAAAAAATATTTTATATTAATAATTAAATTAAGAAAAGTATTGAGTTTATTTTTTATTTACTATTGAAATTAATTGAAATCAGGATTTGGGATATTTCAAAACTAAATATGTGTAAAAAAAGTAGAATGCATTTAAAAATGCTCATATAATCTTATTCCCGGCATATGAACTTTAGCTATCCAGCTTAATTAGTTCTACGCCAGCTTCTTTAAGAAGGTCAAGCGATAGCTGGTCGGGGTATTCTTCAAAATAATAAATCTTTTGTATCCCAGCATTTATTATCATTTTTGCGCAAAGGACGCATGGCTGAGTGGTTGAATATATGCTTGACCCTGCTATCCGGACACCGTGATATGCTGCCTGTATTATTGCATTCTGCTCTGCGTGAAGCGCCCTGCAAATTTCATGCCTCTGCCCTGACGGGACCTTGAGTTCTTCTCTCAGGCATCTTCCTATTTCAAGGCAGCTTTTAACTCCTCTGGGCGCACCATTATATCCGGTGGTAAGTATCCTTTTATCTTTTACTATTATCGCCCCGACTTTGCGCCTCAGGCATGTCGAGCGCGAGGCAACAGTTTTAGTAATGGAAACAAAGTACTCATCCCATGAAGGCCGCTTTTGCATCTGCTCATTCATTTACTTAAAACCTTTTCTTTTTTGGAATTATCCACTCTTAGTTTTGTCAGTACATTCTTCGGGCAGGCTTCTATGCATGCTCCGCAGTCAATGCACTTGCTAAGATCGAATTCAGGTATCTGCTTTTCTTTGTTCCATATAATCGCATCATTTTCACAGGCTTTAAAACACTTCCTGCAGTGTATGCACCCTGACTCGCATTTTTCCCTTCCAGGAATATCCCTTACACTATCATAGCTGCATCTGAACACAACTTTTGAGTCTGCGGGAATAAGTTTGATTATATTTCTTGGACACTCTTTGACGCATAAACCGCAGCCTGTGCACTTGTCGGGGTCAATGACTGCAATTTTTCTGTCAACATCTATGCTTATTGCATTCTGGGGACAGACATGGGTGCAGTCGCCAAGCCCAAGACATCCGAAAGGACATTTTTTAAAACCTTTCAGTATTTTTGAAGCAGATTTACATGTTCCTACTCCAACGTAAGTACCTATTTTTTCGCAGTCACCGCTGCAGCATACTACGGCTTTCTTATTCATTGCATTCTTGTCAACCACAAGGTCGAGACTTTTTTCAATCCCGCCAAGCATTGTATTATCCTGAAGGACTGTGGCGCACACATTTGAAAAAAATACTTTCTTATCTTTAGACAGCGCCTGGGCATATGCAAAGCATCCCGGATACCCGCAGGCACCGCAGTTCATGCCTGGAAGATGTTCCGATACTTCCTGCGCCTTTGCAAGAGAAGCCGGCTCCTTTGGAAGTGTTTTGTTGGTAATCCATATCAAAACACCGCAAATAAGTCCTACTGCTGTCAATATCGCAATTATTATCCACATAATCTTTCCTTAAAAAATAAATTTCTATTTAAATCAATCCGCTAAAACCCATATATGCAAGAGAAAGGATTGCGGCAATAATAAATGCAATAGGCAGCCCTCTCATTGATTTGGGAGTATCTGCAAATTCCAGCCTTTCTCTTATCGCGGACATTATTATAAGCATCAAAGTAAAACCTATTCCGCCGCCCAAAGCACTTACTATGCTTTGCAGCATAGTGTAGTTTTCCTGTGCGTTTATAAGCGTAACACCGAGTACGGCACAGTTAGTAGTAATAAGCGGCAGATAAATCCCGAGAGAATTATATAAAGTTATATTGGTTCTTTTTATAAAAAGTTCGACTATCTGTACAAGTGAGGCGATTACCAGTATGTATATGATTATATTCATAAATTCGACTTTAAACGGAACAAGAATAAATCTATATATAAGAGTAGTCGCAATTGAAGCAATAAGCATTACAAGAGTAACTGCTGCACCCATGCTAAGGGCATTGGTTATCTTTTTGGAAACGCCGAAAAACGGGCATAGCCCCAGAAATTTTGCAAGTATTAAATTATTTACAAGAACCATTCCTATAAAGATGGTGATTAAGCTTGGTCCTGCTTCACTCATGTTTCAACACTCCTATCATACGGAAAAATGCAAGTAAAAGACCCAGGACAATAAATGCTCCAGGGGGCATTATGAATATAGACATGGGACTCTCTGCAAGAACAGGTATCGAAAATAATTGTTTTCCAAATACTTCAAGTCCCCCGGTTCCAAGCAATTCCCTGAAAAACGCAACTATTATAAGCGCTATTGTAAAACCGAACCCGACTCCGAAAGCATCCGCAATGGAAAGGGTTACTGAATTCTTTGATGCAAAAACTTCAGCTCTTCCAAGAATAATGCAGTTTACGACGATAAGCGGAAGATAAATGCCGAGTGATTCATATAATGGCGGAAGATATGCTTCAAAGACCAGGCTCAGTATTGTAACAAAAGTGGCTATTACTACTATAAACACCGGTATTCGAACAAGATTAGGGGTTATCTTCCTTAAAAGAGAAATAATTATATTAGAACCCAGTAAAACAAAAATGACTCCTGCGCTCATTCCTAATGCATTATTAAGCGAATTACTGACAGCAAGAGTAGGGCAAAGCCCCAGAACCAGCACAAATACAGGGTTTGTGATGACTATGCCTTTTGCAAGTTCCTGCCAGAATTTTTTTGCTGTTAATCTTTCCTGTTTCTCAATCATTTCCTTGTTTGATAATCAATTTATTAATTTTAAAATATTTATTTTCTTTATTTTATAATTTATGTTTATAATTTCTTTCTTATTGCTGCATTAAAACATAATTTTAATTTTCGTTATTAATAATTATTTGATTTGATAATCTCCAGTTTTTCTTCCATGGCTTCCCTTACAGAATCAGTAACGGCTCTTGAACTGATAGTTGCTCCTGATATTGCATCTATTTTACCGCCATCTTTGCTTAATTTCACGTCCTGGGGTTCCAATCCCTTAAACTGGTCAGTAAAAAAGGTTTCAAGTATTTTCGTGCCCAGGCCTGGTGTTTCCGTATTGGAAAGAACAGATATTTCTTTTACCAGATAGTCTTTGTCAAGTCCGACTATAGTATTAATATCTCCTCCATAACCTTTGCCTACAGCAATAATGGAATATCCTATGACATCTCCATCTTTTAAGATGATATATATATCTTCTTTTAATTCGAAGTCATTCATGTCAGGATATATCTTTTGCAGTACTGTTGTTACTTTTGCTTCCCTTTCTGCAAGTATCTTTGTCTGGGTAAAACTATTAACAAGCATAAGCAAAAGAACAGCTACAAATACTATTATTGATAAGAAAACAATAGGATAAATCTTATTGCTTAATATTTTTGTACCAAATCCTGTCTTTTTTTCTGAAACCATTTCTTTTTTCCGGTTAAATTTCTTTTGCTTTTTTTATTTTGCCTGTTTCGCTTTTTGAGGCTTCATATAGCCAAAAGGCTTCGGCCTGATATATCTGTCAATCAGCGGCGTAAAACCGTTCATTACCAGTATTGAGAAACATACACCTTCAGGCATTGCACCGAAACGTCTGATTAAAAAAGTTATAAGACCGCATCCGACTGCAAATATTATCCTTCCCAGTCCTGTTACGGGAGAAGTGACATAATCAGTCGCCATAAACACAGCTCCGAAAAGAAGCCCCCCTGCCATTACCTGGAATAATATATCTTCACCGAAGATAAGGGACATTATCACAACAGTCGCAACATATACCAAAGGTATTTTCCAGTCTATTATCCTGAAAGCTATCAATAATATTCCCGCTAATATGATAAGCATTGCAGATGTCTCGCCTATAGAACCGGCAGTATTGCCAAAGAACATATCCCTGTACAGAGCCATGTTTGTGCCCTGGAATATAAAATTCTCGCTTAAAGGCGAAGCAGAAGTCACTGCATCTACCCCATAATTGCCTGGAAGATACCATTGCGTCATAAAAGTCGGGAAGCAGATTGCAAGAAATGCCCTTCCAGCCAGAGCAGGATTAAATATATTATGGCCTAGTCCTCCAAAAACCTCTTTGGCAAGCGCTATTGAAAAAGCAGCTCCTATTACAACCATCCAGATTGGAATACGCGGCGGAAGAGTCAGGGCAAGCAATAAACCGGTAATAAGAGCGCTGCCATCCATCTTGAATCTCTTTTTCCTTGCTTTCTTTATTATTAATTCAACAAGAACTGCTGTAGCCGTAGAGGCAAGCATTACCCAGAAAGCTCTCAGGCCAAAAAAATAAACAGCTGCAACAGAAGGAAAAATAAGTGACGCTAAAAATATATACATTATTTTAGCGCTTGAAATACCTCTCCATATATGAGGAGACTGGGAAATGAAATTATTATCCCTGACAATAATATTGTCTTTGGCAGCACCAACTGTGGTATCGCTTACTTTGCTATCGTCCAATACATTGTTTTCAGCATTGTTTTCAGTAATATTTTCTTTATTTGTTCCGTTCATTTTTATAGCTAAAATTTATTGTTTTTCTTAATCTTTTTATAATTTTACTTGCCTGCCAGTATGCTCTTGCCTGTTTTTATGTATGCTACTATCGGTATTGCAGAAGGACACACATATGCACAGGAACCGCATTCAATACAGCTTGAAATATAATATTCCTTACACATTTCGAACTTGCTGTTTTTTACAAAATTTACATAATTCAAAGGTAAAAGATTCATCGGACAGATATTTACGCATCTGCCGCACCTTATACAGTTTCCCTCGTTTCTGGGAAGACCTTTTTTTATCAATATACAATTTACAGCTTTTGTAACCGGGAAGTTTTCTTCGTTTATATCATTGCCCATCATCGGACCGCCAAGGATTATTTCTCTTATTTCACTTCTAAATTCCCCGCAACATTTGAGGATTTCGCTTACAGGTGTCCCTATTCTTACAATGAAATTACCTGGATTTGCGACAGCCCCGGTTACAGAGATTATTTTCTCAATCAATGGCTGGCCTTTTAAGATTGCATCACAGGCTGCCTTGCATGTTCCTACATTATTGACAACCACACCGACATCCATGGGAAGACCGCCCATGGGAACTTTTCTTTTTAAAACATTCTTAATCAATGTCTTTTCCGCGCCCATCGGATATTTTGATTTAAGCGAAACAACACAAAAATTATCTGCCAGTCCTGATTTTGCAATAAGGCTGTCAATATTTATGATCGCATCTTCTTTATTATCTTCGATAGCTATATATACTTTTTCAGGATTAAGAACTTTGTAAAAGATATAAGCGCCTATAAGCATCTGCATCCCGTATTCAAGCATTATCCTGTGATCAGCGGTTATATAAGGTTCGCACTCACACCCGTTTATAATTATGCTATCTATTTTTTTATCTTCCGGTGGCCTGAGTTTTACATGAGTCGGGAAAGCCGCCCCGCCGAGACCTACGATTCCTGCATTTTTAATTGAAGCTATTATCTCTTCATTTTCAATACTGTTTATTTTGTCAAACAGTTCTTTTATTTTACCCGAAAGATAGTTTTCTATTTCACCGTTTTCTCTAAGACTGCCAAGTTCTTTTCTTATATCTTCCAGAACCGGGTTTACGGACTGGAAGTCAAGCTCTTCTTCTTCAGATGCAGTAATTTCTGCAGCATCGACAATTGAATTTGCCAGTGGATTTATCATTTTAAAAACTGAACTGACTACACCGGTTATCGTTGAATGGATAGGTGCAGAGATAAAGCTGTCTGAGTCTGCAATCAGCTGGCCTGTTCTGACCTTTTCTCCTTTTTTGACAAGAAGATTGCACTGCTGGCCAAAATGCTGCTGTAAAGGAAGTATTACTTTTGAGGGTAATTCGAGCCTGGCAACTGGCATATGTTCAGTTACCTTGTTTTCAGGTAATTTCAGGCCTGATGTAAATTTTACTCTTTTTATTGTCATTTTATTTTTTACTATTCTACAATAAATTTTTCAATTCCGCTCGATTTATGAAAATTTCTTTCATTATCTATTATGAAAGCTTCTGTATTTTCTATTCCCTCTATAATCCTTAATCCGTCCTTTGGACCAAGTACGAATACAGAGGTTGCAAGAATATCGGCAATTGTAGCATTTTCTGAAATGATAGTCACGCTAATACATTCATTTGAAGAAAATCCTGTCCTTGGATCTATAATGTGGTGCGCCTCTTTTTCAGGATCAAAATATCTGTAATAATTGCCTGAAGTGGCTATTGATTTATCAATAAGTGAAAATTCTACTATCTGCTCGGATGTGTTATCCGGATTTTCAAGACTTATGCTCCATGGAAGACCGCCAGGCTTTGCGCCAAGGATACTTATGTCTCCGCCTGCATTTACCAGTGCGCTGTCTATGCCTTGGGATTTTATAAGATCGATTACTTCATCGACTATATATCCTTTTGCAATTCCCCCAAGGGTAACAGACATATCTTTTTTACCTAAAGTTATTGTATTTCCATCTATGCGTATCTGCCCTGAATCCATAAGCTCCATTGCTTCGTTTACTTTCTGCCTCTGGATTTCATCGCTTTCCTTCCATAATCCTTCAGACCATAATTCAAGAATTGGGTTAACGGTAATATCGAAAGCCCCTTCGGTTTTTATATTATAATCTTTTGCAATATTTATTATTTCTATTAATTCAGCAGGAGCATTTTTTATTATTCCGTCACGATTCAAAACAGAAACTGAACTTTCACTATCATAATTTGAAGCTACTTTATTAAGCTCATCAATTTTTTGAAAAGAGCTTTCGATTATTTCCTCATTATTATCTTCGCTTCCATAAATTATTATATTAACAAAGGTACCCATTTTCTCCCGGGTATCTTCAAATCTTTTCGGAGAATTGCTGCAACCTGCAGCTGCAAATATATAAACTATTATTAATAACGATAAGGATAGTAATAGTATGGTTTTAAAAAAAATATTTTTTGGCTTCATTAAAATTTTACTTAATTTATATTACAGATATTATAATAATTTAATAATTCTCCCACCGGCTGAAAATAATTTCAAATAATAAAGACAGGATTATTAAATTTTATTTTATTTTCACTTATTCCTGATGCTGAACCTTAATTTTTTAATAAAGATGTTTACAAAATTAGTTATTCTACTGCAAAAAAAGATTTTTTCAATTAAATTTAAAAATATTTATTTTCTAAAAGCTTTTGTAACTTAAATGATAAAAATTTTTTCTTGTGTTGACAGTAAATAAAATATTGTTATCATATATTGTTAGCTCTTAAGCTGATATAATATTTTAAGTTAAAAACCCAAAAATAATTTATTAATATGATTGAAAATATAATAGAACAAATCAAATCGGCTGAAGAAAAATCAAAATCAATAGTAGAGTCGTCAAAAATTGAAGCTGCTTCCCTTATTGAAAAGGCATATAGCGACAGCAACAAACAAATAAAAGAAGCGGAAGCAGAAGTAAAACAATTAGTACTTGATGCAAGAAAAAAAGCATCTGAAAAGGCTTCTGCAGAAAAAGAAAACCTTCGCATGGAATTTGAAAAGAAAATCGAAAAATTAAAAAATGATTCCGCAGTTAAAAAAGAAGAAATTATTAATAAAATAATCAATAGAATTTTAGAATAACGGAATTGATGTTATGGCAGTTGCCAGACTTGAAAAATATTTAATAGTAGTCCATAAGTCAGAAGAAACGAAAGTTCTTAAATATTTACAAAAAAAAGAACTCGTAGAGCTTAAACCATATTTTAAAAAAGAAACAGAAACTGATGAATCGGCCTCGCTACCTCCAAAACAGGATTTAAATGTGCCTGTTGCCAATATAAAAGCAAAAAGAGCTCTTGATATTCTTGAAGAGTATGAAAAAAAGCCTGGTAAAAAAATGGCTTCCAAAACCGGAAAACTTGTTGTTTCCAATCATGAATATGAGAAGATAGCTTCTTCCTGCACTGATAATGATGAAATAATTGAAGAAATAATCTCTATCGATAAAGAAATTAATTTTAATAATACAAAAATTGCGGAAATAAGTCTTAATATAAACCAGCTTGATTTATGGTCATCATTTAAAGAAAAGCTGGAGTCTCTTGGCGATTTTGATTCATATTCGATAAAGCTCGGGACAATAAAAGCAAAAAAGAACATTTTTGAAGAAATCTGTTCCGAATTCGATAAAAGGCAGATATCTTATGAGATAATAAACACCAATCTTGACCTTAATTACATTATTTTGGCTTATCATTCCAGTATAAGAGCTGATGCCCAGGATTATCTTTCAGATATAACTTTTGAAGATGCAGATGTATTAGGATGCTGCGGCACGGTTCAGGAAAATATCGATGGGCTTAAAAAGCAGCTTGAACATCTTGAATCCATCAATGGTAACCTTATCGCAAAACTTCAGGAATATTCAAAAGACTTTGAAAGAAATCTTACGATATACCTTGATTATCTTGAAAATAATGTAGAGATAGAATGGGCTGTAAGCTATGGGTATTCTACTGATAATGTTTCTTTTTACACAGCCTGGGTTAAAAAAGATGATAAAAAGATACTCGATAACATAATCGACAGCTTTAATTTTACCAGAATAATCCCGGTCGAGCCCCAGGAAGATGAAGTAATCCCGACCATACTGGAAAATAAAAAAATATTCAGGCCATTTGAGCTTATTATAAACCTTTATGGCGTACCAAGATATTATGAAATAGATCCCACGCCTTATATGGCTCTTTTCTTTGCTTTATTCTTCGGCCTGTGTCTTACCGATGCAGGTTATGGTTTGGTTTTTATTGCTATTTCCATCGTTCTTTTCTTTAAAATGAAAGGTTCAAAAAATATTCCCATGCTTGTGCTCGCCCTCGGCATCTTTACTATCCTGGGAGGCGCTGTCTTTAACGGCTGGTTCGGGGACCTTCCAAGCTATCTTGGTATTGATGGATTTTTTTCCAGGCTTGCCATATTCGGAGACCCTATGAAATCAACCGAAGGAGCAATGAATTTTTTCAGACTTGCTTTGCTTCTGGGAGTAATACAGGTAATTTTCGGGCTTGTAATTAAGTTTTTTGATAATCTTTTCAGAAAAGAATACAAGATTGTATTTTTTGATACCCTTCCATGGATAGTAATAATAGTTTCACTTATTATAATGCTACTGTCTACAGAAATGGCAGTAAACATACAGCTCGTAAGTGAGCCCATATTTTCAGCTTCTGTATCAAAGATACTCGTCTGGCTGATGATTCCGGCAGCCCTGGTAATCATATTGTTTGGAGCAAGGGATGAGAAAAAATGGGGGCTTAGGCTTTTCATGGGGTTTTTAAATCTCACAATAGTAAATGGAATAACTTCCTTTTTGGGAGACTTTTTATCTTATATAAGGCTTATGGCTCTGGGCCTTGTAACTGCAGGGATAGGAACAGCTATAAATAAAATCGCGTTTCAACTTGGCTCTATTCCTGTCGTTGGAATAATAATTGTAATCATCGGCCTTATTTTCGGCCATATTTTTAATATAGGTATTAATATTCTTGGTGGTTTCGTGCATACAATGAGGCTTCAATATGTTGAATTCTTTTCAAAGTTTTATGTAGGAGGAGGAAAACCATTTGAAGTCCTTAAAGAAGAACATAAATATATATCAATAAAAGATTAATTCATAGGAGGAAAAATGTCAGGTGCCGCTCTCGGTATAGCATTAGCAATAATCGGTGCAGGAGTTGCAGCTTTTTTAGCAGGAATCGGTTCTGCAATCGGTATAAGCTTTCCTGCAAAAGCTTCAGCTGGGGTAATATCTGAAGACCCTTCAAAATTCGGAAGCCTATTCTTACTAGTCGTACTGCCTGGTACACAAGGCTTTTACGGATTTGTTGCCGCTTTCCTTATAATCGGAAAAATTGCAGGAATAACAGAAATGATGCAGGGGCTTCAGTTATTAGGCGCAGCGCTCCCGGTTGGTATTGTCGGACTGTTTTCTGCAATATTCCAGGGCAAAGTAGCAGCAGCAGGCGTCAGCCTTGCCGCAAAAAGGCCTAAGGAAGTAATAAAAGGCGTTATTTTCGCTGCAATGGTTGAGACATACGCAGTTCTCGGACTATTAATAAGCTTCTTCCTGATAAATGCTATTAAATTGTAATTAAAAGGTGAAAATATGACGGAAACAGAAAATGTTTCAAAAAAATTAATAGAGGATGCAGAAAACCGTAAAAGAGAAATCCTTTCAGAAGCTTCCGGCAAATCTGAAGCGATTTTAAAAGAAGCCGAAGATGTAATAAAAACAATAATGGCTAAGGGAAAAGCGCTTGCCGGGGAAACATATGAGCACGAATATAATTTTCTTATTGCACAGTTTAATTCAGAGTTAAACCAGAAGTTTTTAATGGAAAAAATAAAAATAGTTGATGAAGTCATTAAAAGGATAATTGAAAAACTTGAGAATATCAGTATCGATGAGCTGCAGAAACCCCTTTTAAAATTTGCCGGTGAAATAAATGTTAAAAATGCCGTTTACCAGATAGGCAAAAAAGAAAAAAGAATAAACGATGCAGTCGTCAGCAAGATATTCGGCAATAAAAAAATACCCAAATCAGGAAAAGAACCTAATTTTGAAAAAGGTTTAAAAATAATAGATGAAAGAAAAGAGTATTATTTTTCAGAAAGAAACCTGATTGATCCTGAATCCGAAGATACAAAAATGGAAATATCCAAATTACTTTTTGAATGATTATTTATCAATTTAATTGATTTTTAATAATACATATTTATTTTATAAATGGAAAAGACTGTAAACATAGAATTAAAAAAATATGAGCTGCCTGATGACAGCGAATATCTTTTTACCTGTGCAGAACTTAAAGCAAGAGAATATGAATTCATCGATAATTTAAAACTGGACAGGATGGCTGGCGCAAAAGGAACTGACGATTTCCTTAAAATCCTTTCCGAGACAATTTATGCTAAAAGAATGAACCTTATCGATGATGAAAAAGATATGGATGTCTTTATTCTTAAATCTTATAAGGAAATAGTGGATTTTCTTCAGGACAGGCTGTCAGGCAAACACAAGGTGCTTATATATTTGTTATTCATGGAAGAATATTTACATGATTTTAAGCTGGGTTTAAAATCACTGATACTAAGCGCTGAACTGGAAAACCTCTTTATCCCTCTGACTTTTTCTTATCATGAATTGATTGATTTTTTAAAAAAAGAAAGTGTTGACACAAATAGCGGAAATGCAGGCATCTTCATTAAAATCATAAGTGATTTGCTTGTTCTGAAAAAAGAACTCCAGAACGAGGCTGAACTTAAAAAAGAAAAAAAGATAAGTTTCAGGAAGACAGAAATTGCTTTTGAGAGAAAATTCATCAGCCTTGTTCTTGAAGAAATAAAAAAAAGCGGAAGCAGCATGCTGGCTGATTACTTAATGCACTGGATAGACATACAAAATATAAAAAATATGAACAGGATTAAATATTCTGGAGATGATTTCAAATATTCGGATTTTTTGTATCCGGGAGGTTTTATTGACTACGGCTCTTTTAAGGCACTTAGCTCAGAGAGTCCTGATTACTGGGCAAGGGCATTTGAAAAGTCAGCTTATGGAGAGATAGCCATAAGAGGGATACATTCATTATATTCTTATGATACATTTTTCTCTTTTGAAAAAAATGAAAGTATCTTTAATTTGAGATTTTTTGACCAGATAAAATATTCAGTTTCAAATGCTGAAAAGATATTCGCTTTCTTTTTAAGAAAAAAGACAGAGCTTATAGTAATAAACATGATTTATATGGGAATCAAATATCATGCTGAAAGAAGAAATATTGAACATAAGTCGGAGTTTTTAAATGAAAGCTAAAATAGCCGCTTTCGGGGAAAAAGATATAATGCTTATTTTTAAGGCAATAGGCATAGAAGTATTTCCGGCAAGTAAAAATTTAAGATTGGAAGAACAACTTGAAAAGCTTATAAAGGAAGGCTACGCTGTTATCTTTATAACTGAAAATGTTGCGCTTAAAGCAAGCGCATTAATTAAAAAATATATGAATAAGACACTGCCCTCTATTGTCGTAATCCCGGGACTTGGCAAAAAGGAGAATTTCGCTGTTGATTTGCTAAGGCAGGCAGTCGTAAGAGCAATGGGTGTTGACCTGTTCGCAGAGAATGGATGATTAAAAATTTATCTTTTAAATAATTAGGAGTAAGCAAATGGAAAAAATTGGCAATATTGTTAAGGTTGCCGGTCCTTTAGTGGTGGCAAAAAATATGTCTGGCGTTAAGATGTATGACGTTGTTTTTGTATCTGAAAGCAGGCTTATGGGCGAAGTCATTGAGATAGACGGTGATCTTGCATCTATACAGGTTTATGAAGAAACCGGAGGCATAGGAGTCGGGGAACCGGTTTTCCCTACTAATTTTCCGCTTACAGTAGAACTTGGACCAGGGTTGATAGAATCAATATACGACGGTATCCAGAGACCTCTGGATGTTATCTACAAGCAGGAAGGGGATTTTATATCAAGAGGCATACAGGTTCCGGCACTTGACAGACAAAAAAAATGGGATTTTACAGCTCTTGTTTCCGAAGGCCAGGAAGTATCAGAAGGCGATTTTTTAGGTTACGTAAACGAAACAAGCCTTGTAAAACATTATATAATGGTGCCGCCTAAATTGTATGGAAAAGTTCTGAAAATATCTTCAGGTTCCTTTACTATAGAAGAAACGATTGCTGTAATAAACGATGGTAAATCAGATAGTGACATAACAATGATACAGAAATGGCCGGTCAGGATTCCAAGACCATACAGGGAAAAAATAAATCCTTCCATTCCTCTGTTTACCGGACAGAGAGTAGTCGACATGTTCTTTCCTATTGCAAAAGGAGGGACTGCATGCGTACCGGGACCTTTCGGTTCAGGGAAAACGGTAATACAGCATCAGCTTGCCAAATGGATAGATGCAGAGGTAATTATTTATATCGGCTGCGGAGAGCGCGGCAATGAGATGACGGAAGTTCTCCTTGAATTTCCAGAACTGAAAGACCCGAAATCAGGTGAGCCTCTGATGAAAAGGACAGTACTTATTGCCAATACTTCAAATATGCCTGTTGCAGCAAGGGAGGCATCTGTTTATACAGGAATAACAATTGCGGAATATTTCAGGGATATGGGTTATTCAGTTGCGCTGATGGCAGATTCCACATCAAGATGGGCAGAGGCAATGAGGGAAATATCAGGCAGGCTCGAAGAAATGCCCGGGGATGAAGGCTATCCTGCTTATCTCGGAGCAAGGCTTGCCTCGTTCTATGAAAGAGCAGGATGCGTAAAATGCCTTCAGAAAACCGATGAACTTGAAGGAGCTATTACAGTAATAGGAGCTGTCTCTCCTCCGGGTGGAGACTTATCCGATCCCGTAGTCCAGGCAACATTAAGGGTAGTGAAAGTTTTCTGGTCTCTTGAAGCACGCCTTGCATATGCAAGACACTTTCCGGCAATATCATGGCTTAATTCATATTCTCTTTATAATGATAATATAAAGGATTTTGTAATTGACAATGTAAGGGAAGATTACTTCGATATGCAGTCTGAAGCAATGAATCTTCTCGAAAAAGAATCAGAGCTTGAGGAAATAGTAAGGCTTGTCGGCATAGATTCCCTTTCAGGACAGGACAGGCTCGTACTTCTTACTGCAAAGATGATAAGGGAAGATTTCCTTCACCAGAACGCATACCATGAAGTTGATACTTATACGGCTATCGATAAGCAGTACAAGATGATAAAAACAATTATCTATTTCTATAATCAGGCGCAGTATTATTTAAAGATGGGTGCAGATATTGAAGCTCTGGAGAATGTCAGCTTAAGCGAGAAAATCGCCAGGATGAAATACATTCCCAATGATGAGACATCCAGGATTGATGAACTGGAAAAAGAAATCGATAATGAATTCAATTCACTGATTAAGCAATAAAAAATCATAAGAGGTTAAGATGTTAAAAGAGTACAGAAGCATTACAAACATATCAGGTCCCTTGATGATAGTCGAAGAAGTAGAAGGTGTAAAATATGAGGAACTTGTTGAGATAAAAATGGATGACGGCTCCTCAAGGAACGGAAGAGTCCTGGAGGTAAATAATGACAAGGCTCTTATACAGGTTTTTGAAGGGACCACAGGAATAGATACAGAAAAAACAAGTGTAAAATTTACCGGAAAAGGTATTCATATGTATCTTTCCCCTGACATACTTGGAAAAATATTCAATGGCCTGGGAAGACCCAAATCAGCAAAAGACCAGATTCTGCCGGAAAAAAGTCTGGATATAAACGGTTCGCCTATCAACCCTTATTCAAGGGATTATCCAAATGAGTTTATACAGACAGGTATTTCTGCTATAGATGGTTTAAATACTCTTGTAAGAGGGCAGAAACTTCCTATCTTTACGGGCTCCGGACTGCCTCATAACAGGATAGCAGCCCAGATTGCAAGACAGTCCGCGGTTCTTGGAAAGGAAGAAGAATTTGCGGTAGTTTTTGTAGCAATGGGAATAACTTTTGAGGAATCGCAGTATTTTATAGATGATTTCACAAAGACAGGAGCTATAAACAGGTCTGTACTTATATTAAATCTTGCAGACGACCCTGCAATCGAGCGTATTGCAACTCCCAGAGTCGGACTGACATGTGCTGAATACCTTGCTTTTGAAAAAAATATGCATGTACTCATTATTTTGACAGATATGACAAATTACTGCGAGGCTTTAAAAGAAATTTCCGCAGCCAGAAAAGAAGTTCCCGGAAGGAGAGGCTATCCGGGATACATGTACACTGACCTTGCAACAATTTATGAAAGAGCAGGAAGAATCAAAGGGAAAAAAGGTTCGATAACCCAGATACCGATTCTTACAATGCCTGAAGATGACAAGACTCATCCTATCCCAGACCTAACCGGTTATATTACAGAGGGGCAGATAATTTTATCAAGATCTTTTCATAAAAAGAAAATCTCGCCCCCGATAGATGTACTTCCTTCCCTTTCCAGGTTAAAAGACAAAGGAATCGGCAAAGATAAGACAAGAGAAGATCATGCTGACCTTTTCAACCAGTTATATGCAGCATATGCAAGAGGGAAAGAAGTCCAGGAACTTGCAGTCATCCTTGGTGAAGCGGCTTTAAGCGATATTGATAAAATATATTTTAAATTCGCTGAAGATTTTGAAGCTATTTATGTGTCGCAGGGAGAATATGAGAACAGAACCATTGACCAGACTCTTGACCTTGGGTGGAAACTGCTTTCTGTTTTCCCGAGAACAGAGCTCAAGAGAATCAGGGATGAATTCCTGGATAAATATCTTCCTTTATTCAAGAAAGAAAGCAGCGATAAAAAAATTACAGTATCAGGTGGAGAGAAATAATGCTTCTTAATGTAAATCCGACAAGAATGGAACTGCTCAGGATCAAGAAGCGTCTTAAGATAGCGCAGAGAGGCCATAAGCTTCTAAAAGATAAGCAGGATGAGCTTTTAAGACAGCTGCTTTCAATGATTGAAGAAGTAAAAAACCTCAGGACGGAGATTGAAAACAAATTTCAGTCAATACTGGAAGGATTTATGCTGGCCAAAGCAAAAATGGGTCCTTTCCAGACAGAGCAGGAGCTTGTTTCGCCTGTAAAAGAAATAAATGTATCAATTACGGAAAAGAATATAGTCAGCGTAAAAGTACCTGTCTTTGAAAAAGAAGTCAGCGGAGAAATGATTCCATACGGTTTTCTAAATACAAGTGGTGAAACTGATGTCTCTTTAATAAAGTTTGAGAAATTTCTGGAATCTCTTTTCAGTCTTGCTGAAAAAGAAAAAGCAGTTCACCTGCTTGCAAACCAGATAGAAGAGACAAGAAGAAGAGTAAATGCGCTTGAATACAAGCTTATGCCCGACCTTGATGAAACAATTAACTTCATAACGATGAAGCTTGAGGAAACTGAGAGATCAAGCATTGTCAGGCTGATGAAAGTCAAGGATATTGTAAGAAAGCATTAGGATGTCTGGACAATATTCTTTTTCTTTGGATTTTTCAGGAAAATAAGGAGTATTATTGAGATAAATGAAAGCAAAGCTCCTGTAATAAATGCAATTTTAAAACCTGCCACTTTCCATATTAAACCAAAAATAACTGAAGCAGGAAGAGCAGTAATCCCGATTGAAAGATTATAAAAACCATAAGCCATGCCTCTGTTTACAGCTGGTACCAGGTCACCCACAAATGCTTTTTCAGCTCCTTCGGTAAATCCAAAAAATAATCCATAAAATGCGAAAAGCGCCCAGATGTGCCAGCTTTTATTTGAAAAAGCAAATCCGAAATAAGTTATACTATAAAAAATCCAGCCAATAGTAATCATTATTTTCCTGCTGATTTTATCTGAAAAATAACCGCCAAACAGACTAAATACCGTTTTTGAAAGATGAAGAGTTGCCCATAACATAGGAATATATGCTGTTTTTATACCAAGGTCCGATGCCCGAAGCAGTAAAAAAGCATCAGTAGAATTACCAAGAGTAAAAACAATTAAAATAGTAAGAAAATATTTGAACTTAAAATCAAGATTTTTGAAATCCTTAAAATCTATTATAGACCTTTTTTCCTTATTTACCCGGGAGAGTTCCTCTTCTTTAATTAATTCTGTATACCTGCTATTTTGAACCTCCCTGACACCGAAAATTATCAGTAATATAACAATAATACCCGGAATATATGAAAGGAGGAATACCGTTTTTAAGTCAAGTAATACATAAGTTAGAAGAAGGCTTGCTATAAGCGGCCCTATTATTGCCCCGCTATGATCCATTGCTCTCTGGAATCCAAAGGCAAAACCTCTTTTGTTTTCAGGTGCCAGGTCGCAAATCATTGCATCTCTGGGAGCAGTTCTTATGCCCTTTCCTACCCTGTCCGAAAACCTGAACCCAAGCAAAACACCCCAGGACCCCGATATCCCTATAAGTGGACGAATTATATTAGATAATGCGTATCCCAGCAAAACAAATAATTTTCTCTTTTTTGCTTTATCTGATATCCAGCCCGAAAAAAGTTTTAAAATGCTATTGGTACTTTCTGCCAGTCCTTCTACAATACCTATGAAAGAGGCGCCAAGGCCAAGTCTTGACTTAATAAAAACAGGTATAAGAGGATATATCATTTCTGACGCAATGTCATTAAAAAAACTGACAATGCCCAGCACATAAATACTTGTCCAGTTGCTGAAATTCTTTTCAGTTCCGTTTTTCCGTTTCATTTCACAGTTTTTATCAGTAACATACCTGAATTATTTTAATAAAGTCTTAATTTTACTACTTCACATATTTTGTTAAAATCTTTTTTAAAGGAATTTTATCACAGATAGACAATTGGGTAATCTTTGTAATTATTTTAATATTTTTAAATAGAAATCTGGTTTTTAAATGGAAAGCATGCCAAAAGATAAATTAATAAAAATAAATACATCGGATAATAATATTTTAAGGTCGCAGGTCAATGAGATAGCCGGTCTCTTAAATGAGGATAAGGTCATTATCCTTCCTGCAAAAACCATGTACGGGATAAGCGCAAGATATGACTCTGAAAAAGCGGCAGAAAAAATTTATGAGATGAAGGAAAGGCCTGAAGAACTGCCTTTTATCATACTTATATCCAAAATAAAAACTCTTGATTTGCTGACTGCCGGGGACCTAAGCCATGCAAAACCTGTGATAGACTTTTACTGGGATAAAAAAGATGTAAAACCTCTTACAATAATTTTTAAAAAAAATCCAGGTATCGAAAGATTCGCGGGAAAAAACAAAAAGACAATTGCGGTAAGAATGGCGGAATTCGCTTATATAAGGCAGATAATCGATAAATCAGCACCGATAATTTCTACAAGCGCAAACATATCCGGAACAGGTAAAAATCCTTTGGAAATATATCAGATTCCTGATAGAATTCTTAGAAATGCGGATATGATCATCGAGCATGAAAATAAGCTTCTAGGCAGGCAGTCCACAATTATAGATATGAGCAGCAAGTCTTCTTTGCCTAAACTTATCAGGCAGGGAGCCGTACCTTTTGATGATATATTGCAAAAATTATAAATAAAAATATAATTATTAATTTGCTTTTTAAAAGTTTTGATTTGATATTTATATATATTTATTTTTTAGTTAATCTTATTTTTTTGGAAAGGAAAACCAAGTGCGAATTCTCAATATTGGAAGCCCGGTTTTAAATAATAAAGCCGATAAAGAAGTTGAAGCAATAATAAATAAGGAAATAGACAGGCAGAATAATAATATTACCCTTATTGCAAGCGAAAACTACGCTTCTCCTTCAGTTCTCAGTGCAATGAGTTCAGTCTTTACCAACAAATATGCAGAAGGATACCCAAAACACAGGTATTATGAAGGTTGCGAGTATGTAGATGAAATAGAGACTCTTGCAAAAAACAGACTTAATGAAGTATTTAACAGTGAGTACAGTAATGTGCAACCTCATTCGGGTGTCCAGGCAAATACTGCAGTATTTTTAGCAATACTTAAACCTCATGATAAGATTTTAAGCATGAGTCTTAAAGACGGAGGCCACTTAAGCCATGGTAATGTAATGAATATCTCAGGACGTTATTACGAAATCCATTTTTATAATGTTGACAGAGAAACTGAACAGATAGATTATGAGAATATCAGAAAAATGGCAAAAGAGATAAGACCGAAATTAATAATAGCAGGCGCCAGTTCATACCCGAGAATAATAGATTTTAAAAAATTCAGGGAGATAGCTGATGAAACAGGAGCTTATCTGATGGCTGATATTGCTCATATTGCCGGTCTTATAGCAGGCGAAGTACATCCGACATCAATAGGTCTTGCAGATTTTACGACAGGAACCACCCATAAGACTTTAAGAGGGCCAAGGGGAGGCTTCATAGTCTCAGATAAGAAATACTCTACACTTCTTGATACGGGAATATTCCCGGGCACACAGGGAGGGCCTCTTGTCCATATGATTGCAGCCAAAGCCGTAGCTTTCAAAGAAGCTTTAGAACCTGATTTTAAAAAATATGCAAAGAACATAATTGAAAACTCAAAAATACTTTGCGACTATCTCAGAAATGACGGGTTTAAGATAGTTTCCGGCGGGACGGATAATCATCTTTTTTTAATCAATCTTGAACCCCTTGAAATGACTGGCCAGGATGCTTCATCGACACTTGCTGCTCATAGTATTGTCCTGAATAAAAATGTTATTCCTTTTGACAAGCTTAACCCGACACTTACGAGTGGAATAAGGATAGGAACTGCAGCAGCCACTACCAGAGGCATGGGTAAAGAAGAAATGCTGAGGATTGGTGAGTGGATTTCATTTATACTTAAAAACTGGCAGAACAAGACAAAAATAGCTCCGATAAAGGAAAAAGCCAGAAAGCTTGCTTTGGATTATCCTGTCTATACATATTAAAAAATAACCAATTAACATATTACTAATAGATTTATCTGTAGTTTATTTATATATAAGTAGCCTCTTTATATATAAGTAGTTTGTTTTTATATAAGTAGCCTCTTTATATAGAAGTGGCTTTTTTATATAGAAGTTGTTTGTTTATTATATTTTGAAAGTACAGATAAATAGTAAATCATCAATACCAGCCGATTATGTATTTAACATAAATGAGCACATTACACACTATTAAAGCAAGGATAGAGGCAGGGATTGCCAGCATTACCCATCTTCCCCAACCTATTATAGTACCTTTCTTTTCCATAGCTGAATATGCAACAACATTGGCAGACGCACCTATCGGTGTAAAATTACCGCCTATATCTGTCCCGAGTGAAGTCGCCCATACCATTATTGATAGTGTCGGTACAGCAATTATTTTTGCAAGATCTCCAAGGACATAAGCCATTGATAATGCAAAAGGAACATTATCGACTACTCCGCTGGCAACTCCGGAGCCCCACATAAGAGTGCTCAGCAGTGCCATAGGATTATCCTGAAATGCATTGCTTACAAAGTTCGCTATTACTTTTATGGTTCCCGTATGTTCAATCCCGCCTACGACCATAAACAATCCTATAAAAAACAATATCACTTCATAATCTATTTTTACGATTATCTTTTCAGCTTTCTTGCCCATAAATGCAAGCATTATAAATCCGGGGAGCATAGAAGCCAGCGGGACTATAAGAGGTATTTTGAAATATTGTTCTATATAAGTATGTGTTGTCAGCAGTAATACCGCAGCTCCAAAAGCTATGAGACCTGCTTTAAATTCTTTCTTGTCAGTTATTGCAGCCGAAGGATCCATTTTCTTTATTTCATCCAGGGGGACATTCCCTATTGCCTTTATCCTTTTTCTGTTGACAAGGAAACAATAACCCAGGGCAACTGCTCCTGCTATTATTGTTATCGGACCATTATGGGTAACAAAATCATTAAAGTAGAATCCAAGCTTAAGTCCAAGTATTACATTAGGGGGATCTCCTACAAGTGTTGCTGCGCCGCCTATGTTTGCAAGGATAACTTCCGTAATTACAAGAGGAATCGGATCTATCCTTAGCATCCTGCACAGTTCAAAAGTCAGAGTGGCAAAAAACAGCATTACCGTTATGCTATCCATAAATCCCGAAAGCAGGAATGTAATAATCGGAAAAACCAGGAAAATCTTAATAGGAGAATATTTCAAAAGTCTTGCTATGATAAGTGCAAGATAGGTAAAGAATCCTGAATCAGAGAGAGCTGCCACTATTATAAACATTCCAAATAAAAGCCCTATTGTCTCCCAGCTGACATATCCTATCGCATCTTCCAAAGTATAGACTTTAAAGACTATTAAAAGTAATGCCCCTAAAAAAGCAATGACTGTCCTATTGATTTTTTCCGTAGCAATTACAACATATGTTGCTAGAAAAATGACCAATGATACTATTACAGGATTCACTCTTATTCTTCTTCTTAATTATTGTTTTAAAAAATGACAACTTCTATATAAATATTTTTGTGTAATTATTTCTAAGAAATTGCACTAAAAATTCTAGAAAATTATAGCAAATTTAAAAATTATTACAAAAAGGAATACTTAAATTTATTTTTTAAATTATATATAAAGTAAATATCCTTTCAAGATTATTATAATCATTTTTAATCTGGTCCGAAGAACCTGGAAATATGTTTTTTGAAATTTCTTCAAGTTCTTTACAGGTCAATGGATCTGTCTCAAAAATAATAAAAGCCTTTTCACTATTTATATAATCTTTTACTCTCTCAAGTATTGCCAAATAAACTTCCGTACCTTTAATGCCGGCAATTAAAGCCTCGGCAGGTTCATATTTCCTGACTTCTTCCGGAAGACTGCCGAAATCTGCTTCTCTGATATATGGAGGATTGGAAATAATGATATCGAATGCCGAAGTAAAATTATTATCAAATCCTGAATTATTTTCCGGGATTATGTCGCAATTTATTAGTCTTAAAATATCCGGATAATCTTCCTTTAAAATCATCCTGGCATTTTTTTTGGCTACTTCAATTGCTTCAGGGCTTTTTTCAGTAGCAATAACAGAAAGGGATATTCCGGGACAGGTTTTCTTAATTTCAGTAATGATGCTTAAAGAGATTGCACCGCTGCCAGTGCCTATTTCGAGGATTTTTATTTTATTCTTTTTTAAAGAAAGTTCTTTGATTTTTTCAATCGCTTCATCTATGAGAAGCTCAGTCTCAGGACGTGGTATTAAAACCCTTTCATCCACAAAAAGTTTTAATTTCCTGAAATAAGATTCATTGGTCAGGTACTGTATAGGGATATTTTCCAGTCTTTTTGATATAAGTTCCCTATATTTTTTCAGCTGATAATCTTCAGGGATAAAATCATAATGCAGATATAGCTCCATTCTTGAGAAATTAAGGATATACGAAAGGAGAAGTTCTGCGGAAAGCCTTGGATTATTGATGTTTTTCCGCTTAAAATAATCTATTGTCCATGTAATCAGTTTATTTACAGTCCAGATTTGCTTCTGCAATTCTAAACAGTCCCTATCTGTTCAAGTTTCTTTTCTTCATCTTCAAGCTTTAATGCATCTATCAGTTCTTTCATCTCGCCTTCGAGTATGGAGCTCAGCTGATGAGTCGTATAATTAATTCTGTGGTCGGTAATCCTGTTCTGGGGATAATTATAAGTTCTTATTCTTTCACTTCTATCCCCTGTACCTATCTGGGAGCGTCTCATCCGGGTTTCCTGGTCAAATTGTTTTTGCTGTTCTATTTCAAGCAGTTTAGCCCTGAGTATTTTTAATGCTCTTTCCTTATTCTGAAGTTGAGATTTTTCATCCTGGCATGATATTACGATTCCGGTAGGTATATGTGTGATTCTTACGGCAGAATCAGTAGTATTAACTGACTGCCCGCCGGGCCCGCTGGACCTGAAAACATCGATTCTTATTTGGTTAGGGTCTATCTGTATGTCTACATCTTCAGCTTCAGGCAAAACAGCTACTGTTACAGTTGAGGTATGTATTCTCCCGCTTGACTCCGTCACGGGTATTCTCTGCACTCTGTGAACACCAGACTCATATTTCATGTCACCAAACGCACCCCTTCCGTTTATCTCAAAGATTATTTCCTTAAACCCTCCTATGCCCTGAGGATTAGAGCTAAGTACTTTATGCTGCCATCTTTTGCTTTCGGCATATCTTGCGTACATTCTATAAAGATCTCCTGCAAATAAGGCTGCCTCGTCCCCTCCTGCTCCACCTCTTATTTCAATAATTATATTTTTATTATCATTTGGGTCTTTAGGGGTAAGGAATTTTTTTATCTGTTTTTCTATCTTTTCTCTTTGCTTGATGCTGCCTGCCAGTTCTTCCTTAATAAATTCTTTCATTTCTTCATCTTTTTCATTTTTTAAAAGTTCTCTGGCATCTTCGATTGCGCTAATCTGCGTCCTGTATTTTTTTGCAAGATCTATTATCTCTTCAAGTTCAGATATTTTTTTGCCGCATTCCTTTATTGTTTCGATATCATTGCATTTACCGGCTTCAGCCATTTTCTGCATTATTTCAGAATAGCTATTTTCATAAACTTCTATTTTTTCAAGTAATTCAAATTCGGCCATAATCAACACTCCGTATTGCATTCGGACTTTTTCAGGTCAGATTCAGCTTCCAGTACTTTTTTAAAAGAAGCAACTGCGACTTCTATCTGTTTATCATCCGGTTCCCTTGTTGTCAGCTTTTGAAGAAGAAGCCCCGGTAAAAAAAATATTTTTACAAATTTATTGTCAGAATACTTTCCCGCAATCTTAATAAACTCAAAAGATATTCCTGCAATAACAGGTATGAGCAGAACCCTTGAAATTATTCTAAGATAAATAGGGGGTTTCCCAAGAATTGCAAATACAAAAACGGCGACAAACATGACTATCAGGAGAAAGTTTGTTCCGCATCTTACATGCATTGTCGTATATTTATTTATTTTTTCGGGTACAAGTTCTTCATTGTGTTCAAAGGCAGCAATTGTCTTGTGCTCTGCGCCATGATACTGGAAAAGTCTTCTTATATCTTTCAAAAGCGATATTATAAGTATATAAGACAGGAAAAGGAGAATCCTTATAGCTCCTTCAGCCAGGTTAAATAGAAAGGAATTTTCAATCCTGGACTGAAAGCTCCTGCCGATAACAGTCGGCAAAACAAAAAAAATGCCCACAGTAAAAAGAACCGCTACAATTACTGAAATAGCCATATCCTTTTTAGAGAATTTGATTTCTTCCTCAGTTGATTCATTTATGGAGTAATTCAGTGCCCTGAAACCGATTGCCATGCTTTCAACAAGCGAGACTGTCCCTCTTATAAAAGGCCAGCCCAAAAATTTATGTTTTTTTGATACCGGCTCAGATTTATAAAGATTTGTGGAAATAGTATCATCAGGCCTCCTGACAGCAATAGACCAGAAGTTTCTGCTTCTCATCATTACACCCTCTATAACAGCCTGCCCACCGATATCACAGACTCTTTTTTTTGATTCAGGCATCAAAATCACTTGCCTTAAAAGGCTTGCCGCAGGAATACTTACCTTCCGGACAAGGCATTCGAAGGCAGTTTGGCCCTGAGTTCTCAAATACTGAAGGAGCAACCTTTTTTACTTCTTTAAGCATTATAGTTGCAAGCTCTCTTATTTCTGTCTGTGCCCTGTTGCAGCACCTGACGGTAAAGAAATGCATCAGTTCCCGCGCATTCATTGTAACAATCATTTTTGTTTCGCTGGCATTTGGAAGAATGTAGCGTGCATCTTCAGCTTCAACGCCTGCTTCTATCATTTCCTCATAAAATTTATGGGTATCAGAAATAAGATCATTAAACTTATCACTGAGCTTTTTATTGCTTTTTATTGATTCAGGTATAATAAATTCATAGTTTTCCATAAATTTAACATATCTTTGGGACTGCTGGTTAAAAGATGCAATCCTGTGCCTAACTAACTGGTGGCTTAATGCTCTTGAAATCCCTTCTATCCCAAAAGAAAAATATATATGTTCTGTTGTGCTGTGATGTCCGCTTTTTATAACGAACCTGACCAGTTTCCTTGCTGATTCAATATCCAGTTTTGCATCAAGATCTTCGACGCCTACAGGTGAATAACATAATCTTGCTGCGACAGCAACAAGTCTTTCAGGATCTGGGGTATATCTTATTAATCTTACTTTCATATTAATTCCCGGTAAAAAATGACATTAAAAAATAATTTATTTCCTTCAGCCATAAAATATTAATTATTACATTCCTATTAATCAATACAGCAAAAGGAATTAAACAAATAAATAACAACCTTTGAGTATAATTTAATTTAAAAAAACAAAATCAGGTTATAAGAACTATTTGCTGCTGTTGCTCGTCTGGACTTTTTTCATCATCTTCTTAAACCTGTCCACTCTTCCCCCGCTATCAATCAATTTTTGTTTTCCTGTATAAAAAGGATGGCAGGCTGAACAGATATCAAGCTTTAACTCTTTCCTTGTCGACCTTGTGGTCCAGGTGTTACCGCATGAACAGGTAACGACACAGTCAAAGTAATTAGGATGTCCTTCTTGTTTCATTAAAAATCTACCTCTCTATTAAAAATTTATTTTTAAAATTAAAAATTCCAAAATGCAGGATATAGCTGCAAAAAAAATTATCAAGCATGATATATTATCATAAAAACCTGTCAAATCAAAGAGTTTTTGAGTTAAACGGAGATTCTTCGTTCTTGAAAGTATTCTTTATGATATTAAGAAAATCACTGTTTGTCTTTGTTTTTCTGATATAATCAATAAGCTGCTCTATAGCTATCTCAGGTTCCTTGTCATATAATATCCTTCTCAGCCTCCATACAAGATTGGCTTCATTCTCGCTCATAAGCAGTTCTTCTTTTCTTGTCCCTGAACGGGTAATATCAATTGCAGGGAAAATCCTTTTATCCGCAAGTTTTCTGTCCAGATTGATTTCCATATTTCCGGTTCCCTTAAATTCTTCAAATATGACTTCATCCATTCTGCTTCCGGTATCTACAAGGGCGGTTGCAAGAATTGTAAGGCTTCCACCATCTTCTATGTTTCTTGCAGCGCCGAAAAATCTTTTCGGAGGAAATAATGCAGTTGAATCCACGCCACCTGAAAGCACTCTTCCGCTTGCAGGAGTTGAAAGGTTATAGGCTCTTGCCAGCCTGGTTATGCTGTCCAGGAGTATGAGAACATCTTTACCCTGTTCGACCAGCCTTTTTGCTCTTTCCATAACAAGTTCAGATACCTGGATATGATTCTCTGAAGGCATATCAAATGTAGAACTTATCACATAACCCTTGACAGACCTTTCCATATCCGTTACTTCTTCCGGCCTTTCATCCACCAGGAGAACCATTATTATCACTTCAGGATTATTGGTCGCAATGCTATTTGCAAGTTCTTTTAAAATAGTTGTCTTTCCTGCTTTAGGAGGTGAGACTATAAGCCCTCTCTGACCTTTACCGATCGGAGCAACAAGATCAATAACTCTCGGAGTTATGCCTCCGTGAGAAGTTTCAAGCCTTAATCTCTGCATCGCATACAGAGGTGTCAGCGCTTCGAAAGGAACTCTTCTTCTCATTGCATCAGGATCTGAGCCATCCACCTTTTCTATCCTTAAAAGTGCATTATATTTTTCATTTTCTTTGGGAGGTCTTACAACACCATATACCTCATTTCCCTGTCTTAAATGAAATTTTCTTATCTGGGATTGTGAGACATAGATATCATTTGCACCAGGGAGATAGCCTGATGTCCTTAAAAAACCATACCCATCTGTAAGAATATCCAGGATACCTTTCATTCTTTCTTCATATACTTCTTTTTCAGCATATATTTTCTTTTTTCTTTCCGGTTCGGCTTTCTCTTCAGCCATGCTTGTTTTATCATGTTCTTCAGCTTGAATGACTTCTGGTTTCTCTACAATCTCTTTTACGGCTTCTTCTGCCGGTTCTTCATGCTTCTCTTTTTCAGGCAAACTAACCTCTTCTTTGCTTTTAATGTATTCTTTATCTATTTCCCCTGCCACAGGTTCCTGTGCAGGTTTGGCTTCCTCTTGTACTGTCTCGACAGGTTTATTATTAGCAGTCGGACCGGTTGTTTCTATTATCTTATTTATTAAATCAGACTTTTTATATTTTGTTACGGAAGTAATGCCAAAATTCTTTGCTATTACTTGCAAATCAGCAAGAGTCTTAGACTCAAGAATCTGCCTGCTATCCGTATTATTTTCACTTTCCACGAAAGACTACCCCTTTCAATCAGATAAATCTATTTTGTTTTTTTGGATTTATATAAAAAATTAAAAATTATTGCTTCAAAGATTAAGGTTAAGAATTAAATAAAAATGGGAACGCTTCAAAAATGAAGAAATCACCCTACAATATTAATTTTCACTAAAAAAATAGTGCTTTATTGATATTAAATACTAAATTTAAAAAAATCAAGTTATTTTATTTTTATTATTCAGGAAAGTCCTAGGATAATAATATAGATTATTGTAATTATAACAATATATTTATACAATAATTAAATAAAATAATAACTTCTTAAAATGAAACAGGATCCAGGCACAGGTATAAAAAACGATATCTCAAGCCAGAAAGCAAACTTCAGTCCCAGGTTTCCTCATGATTTTATAATCGGTACTGCAACAAGTGCATTCCAGATAGAAGGTGAAGGCAATACCGAGTGGCAGGGTTTCAGGGGCAGGGACGGTACGTTTCTTGGCAAATCTATTGACCACTATGCACGCTTTAAAGAGGATATGGAGTATATATTATTTCTCGGTAATTCTTACAGATTCTCGATGGACTGGTCAAAACTGCAGAAAAACCCTTTTTCAGAGCTTGATGAAGATGCGCTAAAGCATTATAAATATATATTTGAGACCCTCAGGAAAAATAATAAAAAAGTATGTCTTGTGCTTAATCATTTCTCAAATCCGAAATGGTTCATCCTGAAAGGAGGCTGGGCTGCAAAGACTTCTGTAAATTATTACCTCGACTATGCAAAAAAAGTAATGGATGCTTTTCATGAGCATATCGATATTATGAATACTTTTAATGAGCCGAACGGATATGCATTTCTTATGCATATAGTTCCTGAGTTTCCCGGCAGCAGATTTTCCCTTTTAAAATGGCATAGGACTTTACAAAATATGTCACAATCCCACGAAAGAATATATGACTATATAAAAGAGAAATATCCTGAAATCCTTGTCGGAATCTCACATGCCTATATGTATATTGAACCTCTTTCAGAAAAAAGTATCTATCAGAAAATGATAATAAAAATCGCTGACAAGATTCAGAATGAAGGTGTTCATGAGCGCTTTACCAGAAATGGAAAATTCGACTACATAGGATTTTCTTATTACGGAAGATTGCTGATAGGCAAGA
>JAQVJB010000011.1:0-23239 GCA_028695395.1 Actinomycetota bacterium
TTATATTTAAAAGATTAAAAGGAGGTGAATAAAATGGAGAAGGTAAAAAAGATAACATCATTTATTTTTTTAAACTATTGGCTGATTTTTGTAGTACTTGCAATTTTAGGAATAAGTGCAGTCACAAAATAAGCAAAATCAAAAATAAGTCATAGGCAAACAGGCGCTGGTAAAGAAATATTTAAAATCTTACTAGTGCTTTTTTGTTTTATTCAGCCTCTTATTTTAAACGGGTTAAAATCTGTCTTATAATCATAGTGATCTATATTTTCTTTTTTCTTAAGAAAATTTACTATTCTATATGTTGCAGGTGTCATTATTATTTCAAGTCCAACTTTAAAAATGTAATTGGAAATTATTATTGAAAGTAAAAGCTTGCCAGAATAAAGTCCGGCAAATGCTATTACGCAAAATAGTAATGTATCTATCGCCTGGCCTGCTATGGTAGAAGTAATAGTTCTTGTCCAGAGCCACTTTCCCTTTGTTAGTATTTTCATCTTTGCAAGTATTATAGAATTTGAAAACTCCCCTGCAAAATAAGCAATCAGGGAAGCTCCGACTATTCTTGGTGTCTGTCCAAGTATAGCAATATAGGCACTCTGCAATCCCCAGCCTTCTGCAGGCTTTAATATGCCTATAAGCCATAAAATAAGAGACATTAAAAAAGCACTAAAGAAACCTATCCATATTGCTTTTCTTGTTTTTTTATATCCGTACACCTCTGTCAGTATATCCCCGAATATATATGAAAGAGGGAAAATTATAGTTCCGCCATCAAAAGTAAATCTCCATACCTGCGTAATTTTCGTCGAGGCAATATTTGATATTAGCAGGACAGCAACAAAGAGGCCGAGTATTATTTCAAAATATTTATATTTTTTTTCTTCTGAAAAATTATTTTCATTTTTTTTATAACTCATTTGAAATATCCAGTAAATTTTAAAATTTTGTAATAAAAATCAATTATATATATAATAAGTAATTATCTGTCAAATGAATAATCATTTTGTATATTGAATTTATAATTTATTTTTAAATTATCCTTGGAGGAAATAAATGTGTGGAAATAATTCTAAAAAAAAGAAAATTGATTCAAAAGTTTTTGCCTATATTGCCGGAGGCGCTGTATTGGGCGGCATAGCAGGTTTTGTTATAAGTAAAGTAGGGATAAAAAGCATTACAAATTTTCTAAAGGAAAAAGAAGTCATCCCAAAAAATATAAGCAAGATAATCGATGATTTCGACTTCAAATCATTCAGCTCAAAAAATATTGATGACGACTTAAAAGATATAATGGATGAATAATCCTATTCTTTTTTGTCATTATCGCTCGAAGACTCACTGAGTTTCTCATAATTTTTTCTTGGATATTTTCTGATTATATTTACATAATAGATTATAGAAGAAATCCCTGCTGCAAGAGGTATTACCAGGGTTACCAGAAGTATGATAAGCCAGGTTGACTTGGGATTATCCTGAGGATTAGGGAATTCTTCATTTTTTCTTTGTGAAATATCAACAATTGCTATTATCCAGAATACAAAAAGCGCAATAAAAACGGCTGCTATAAAAACAATAAAGCACATGTATACTCCCATAAAACCGAATAATGCACTTGTAATTATATTGCCCTCATTTGCTGAAATAAGCACTGTTTCTCCTTTCATCATATTTTGTAAAAACATCCATAACAAAAAAAGAATGTTTTATCTTATTGCTTCAGGGTCTTTGAGGAAAACCAAAGTCCGCCTACAAGCATTTTGCCTTCTCCCTCTTCAAAAACAAATTGGACAGTCACAGCTCCCTGCGTTTCCTTTGAATATTTTGTTTCATAAAAAACACTGGTAAAGCCTTTTTCAGTAAGTGTTTTTATAAAAGACAGACTACCTTTTTCATATTCACCTATTTTTTCATTAATAGGTTTGCAGATCTTGTCAATAAATGCTTCCTTCTCATTTCCATATTCCTGCTGTGTTTCTGTATTAATCATAGCTTTAAGACTTTTCTTAAAATCTTCACTCAATTTATCCGAAACAGAATCATAATCGTTTGCGCTTACTGCAAGCAGAAAATCTTCTGCAATAGCTTTGCTGTAGTCAGGTTCGGTTATTCCTCTTTTTGCACAACCGCCAACAAACAGGAAGGAAACCGTAACAAGAATTAAAACCCAAGCTAGCAACAATATTTTTTTATTTGTCATTTAATCTCCAATCATTTACCAGAAAAATTTAATTTAAATATATTTGTCCATATTATTAAGCATCATTTAAAAGCCTGTGGATATATAATATCAGTCTTGGATTTTCTTTAAAAGCCATGACATGTTCCTGGCAAGATTTATAAATGTCTCAATGCCTTCCTTATCATTTAAAATCTCGCCTTTCTCTCTTCCTATTGCAATATTCCAGTAAGAAGAACAGGGAATAATGCATCCGCTTATAAGAAACATTTTATTTATCTGAAGAACTGAATCTACCGCACCTGCTCTTCTTGCAATGGCTATCCCCGCTGCTACTTTCCTGCTTAATTTCATATCAGCTGCTCTTGAAACATAGCCAAGCCTGTCAATAAAAGCTTTTGCTTCTGCAGTAATAGATCCAAAATATGTAGGTGAGCCTATTATAAGACCCTCGCTATCATAAACTTTTTTTATTGCATCATTTACGATATCGTCTTCTATTTTACAAAATCCGCTCTTTGTTTTTTTACATATGCCGCATGCATCACAACCATAGATATTTTCACAACCCACCTGAATAATTTCAGTTGATATTGATTCCTTGTCAAGCTCTTCAGCTATGACATTCAGGCCCGTATAAGTGTTGCCATCTTTTCTGGGACTGCAATTAAATAATGTAACCTTCATTCTCATCTGCCTTTCATATATGTCCTTGGTATTCTATCTCCTATCATGCAAATTATTTCATAATTAATAGTCTCTATAAGCCCGGCAAGTTCAGTTACAGTTATTTCCTTATTGCCGCTTCTTCCTATAAGAACTATTTCATCTCCAGCTTTTACTCCCTCTGCTCCGCTGCAGCCGGTCAAATCAATCATCGTCTGATCCATTGTAATGTTTCCGACAACAGGAGCAAGGCTATCATTGAAAATAGTATAGGCTTTATTAGAAAAATTCCACGAATAGCCATCTGCATATCCTACAGGAATAGTTGCTATTATGCTATCTCTTTCAGTTTTAAAGGTACCGCAGTAAGATATGCTTTCTCCTTTTGGAATCCTTTTTACAAATGATATTTTTGCTTTAAGGCTTAAAACAGGTTTTAAATTTTTAAGAAAGTCAATCACATCTTTACTGCAAAAATCAGTATAATCTTCATTAAAGGGATTAATCCCATAAACAATAATACCCAGCCTTACAATATCAAGATGCATCTTAGGGTATCTTAAAAATGCAGCACTGTTTGAACAATGGTAATTTCTGATTTCAGGGCATTTGATTTTAAGTTCATGCATTATTTTATTAAATCTGTCCCACTGCAGCGTATTATAAGAATCTTCTTTTTTGGACGCACATGCAAAATGAGTAAATACCCCTTCAATTGTTATTCCCGGCATTTTTGATATTTCTATTATGTCTCTTGCGGCATCTTTAAAATTAAGTCCTATCCTGTTCATCCCGGTATCAATCTTGATATGGACTCTGCAATCTTTATTAATGGAACAGCAGACATCTGAAATTATTTTCGCACTTTCAAGTGAAGTGACTGAAAGATTTATGTCATTTTCAACAGCATCTTTTACTTTCTCAGGCGAGTGTGCGCCCAGGCATATTATAGGAGCTTTTATCCCGCCATTTCTTAGTTTCAGCCCTTCATGTATCAATGCTACACCCAGGGAAGAGGAACCGGCATCAAGCGCTCTTTTTGATATTTCCAAAAGACCGTGGCCATATGCATTTGCTTTCACAACAGTCATTATCGAGGGTTTTTTATTCATGCCTGCCGGATTATAAGAAGAAATGAATTTTTGTATCAGTTTTAAATTACTTTCAAGATTTTTCAGATTTATTTCAACCCAGGCAAAACGATCATCAGGATGATAAACGTGATTTAAATTATCCATATCTAGATTATCTTCCTGTTCAGTCTTTTTTCGCAAAAGATTTAACAATATCTGCCCGTGTAACAATCCCGACAGGTTTATTCTCTTCATCGACTATAGGGATTCTGTTAACTCCGTTTTTTACCATCATCTCTGCAATTTCGGATACCTCTGTGTTTATCCTGGCAGAGATTACTTTACGGGTCATGATTTCTTCAACTTTTATGGCAAGGTGTTTTCTCAAATTATTTTTGAATTTTGTAAAACTTTCAAGATATATTATTCCGTCAAGCAATTTAAAATAACGGGGAAAATGCAACTCTGTGTCTTTAACGATGATATCCCCCTCTGTGGCTATCCCTACCATATTACCATTATCATCCACAACCGGAACACCGCTTATCTTTTTTTCTAAAAGCAATCCGGACAGCTCTTCAATTGAGGCATCCTTATTAATAGTAATGACATTGCCTGACATTATGTCCTTTGCAATAGGTTCAGACATAATCTTCTCCTTAATTTTTTTAAGTAAAATAATTTATATATTTAAGAATTAAATATAATAAAAATCAATTTTAATACTTTAATTTTTCAATTTCCAGAAATACCTTTTTTAATCCTTCAAGCAGATCGCTGGCTATCATTGAAGTTTTGCCCGTATTAATGCTTATCAGGTCAGAAGCAAGTCCATGGACATAGACACCGCAAACTGCTGCACTTAACCTGTCCATCCCCTGACAGAGAAAAGAACCGATAATCCCCGTCAGTATGTCGCCTGTACCTGCAGTTGCAAGCGCAAAATCTCCAGTTGGATTTATAAAGGTATCTTTATTTAATGTAATAATGCTTGAAGAACCTTTAAGTACCGAAACGACATCGAATTTTTCAGAAGACTCATGGTTGACTTCTATCCTGTCTTCAGGTTTAATCTTTTCCTTCAAAAGAATTGAGCATAATTCCCCAGAATGAGGAGTTATTATTACATTTTCCAGATTAAACAAATTATCATCCTGGACCTCCATCGGACTTGAAAGGGCCCTTAGACCATCAGCATCAAGAACAATAGGAATTTTAATGTTTTTAAGTATTTCCCTTACAAGCATAACTGTGCTTGGATTTCTGGAAAGACCCGGCCCTATCGCAAGAGCATCATACTTTTTACTTTCATTTTGTATGTCATCAAAAGAATTTAAATGAAGGCTTCCTGCATCTGTCTGCGCTACAGGATATGTCATGGTTTCAGTCAGCTTATTTTCAAATATTTCATTTAATTCCTCCGGGCATACAAGAGTTACAATTCCTGCTCCTGCTCTCATTGCAGCCTGGCAAGTCATTACTGCAGCACCGGTAAAACCTCTGGAACCTGCTATTACCAGCAGTTTTCCTATTGAATGCTTGTAAGAATAAGCACCTCTGTCTGGCAGTTTTTCAGAAACCCATCTCAATGTAGCTTCAAAATAGCTTTCATGCTTTTTTAAAATATCTTTTGGAATTCCTATATCAGCAATTATTACTTCCCCTGAATTAACAGAGCCAGGATAAATGACATGACCTGTCTTTTTAGTCCCGAAGGTAATTGTATAATCTGCTTTCATGGCTTCCCCAAGTATCCTGCCAGTATCAGAATCTATCCCTGAAGGAATGTCCACGGCAAAAACAATCAAATCTTTTTTTATTTTTTTAGCTTGATTTACAGTAGAAATAATTTCCAAGCCTATTCCCCTGATTTTATCATTATGCAATCCGGTTCCAAATATAGCGTCCACAACAAAATCAGATTTTTGCAGATATCGCCCAAGCTCTTTTAAATATGCTTCATCATTTTCATTTTCAAGAAAAATTATCCTTATATTTCCAAAACTTTTCTCTTCACCGGTATCAGAGACTTCTTTTATCTTCAGTAATTCATTATAATAAAAAAAACTATCTCCACTCAGTTTCTCTCTGGTCCCTGTATAAAATAGCAATAATCCGACCCCTTTTTTTAAAAGATTTATCGCACATACAAAACCATCTCCTCCATTATTCCCGGTTCCGCAGATAATACAGCCATTCAATTTAAATAATGATTTATTTCCGCTGCTTTTAATAAGAGAGACTCTTTGCGCAATGTTCCCGGCATCGTTAATAATAGTGTCTTTTTCCTTATAGTAATCAAGTATGCAGTTTGAAACACTGGTGCCTGCATTATTCATAAGCAATCTTGATTCAATGCCAGAGTTCATGCATTCTCTATCAATTTTTGCAGTATCGCTACCTTTAAGTATTTTTATAAGATTATCATCAGTATTGAAATCCATTGACTTTCCTGAATTCTTATTTCTTGCTTTTAATATTAAATTTAAAAATCTATTAATTTTTAAATTTGTACAAACGTAACTTATTTAAAATATTTTATCATAAAAACAATTGAGGGTCTTTATCTTGTCATGCATATAATGAAACTGCAAATGCGATACAATACATTTTAGTGGACGTTATAGACAATTTAATTTCTTTTATATTAAGAGTAGTTACATACAATAATGTCCTGCCGCTTAAGGATACAATTGGTTTTCCGTCAGTATTATTACTTATGATTATTTCTTTAAAAAAAACATTTTTACCGATTCCCTGCCCAAGACTTTTTGCCACTGCTTCCTTTGCTGCAAACCTTGAAGCAAAGCATTCATATAAAACCTTGTCTTTTTTTGTGCAATAGCTTATCTCTAAATCAGTATATATTTTTTCCAGGAATGCAGGATATCTTTTGATAACCCTTTTTATTCTTTTAACTTCTATTAAGTCTGTTCCAATATTGAAAATATTCAATTTTTCATTCCACTGTAACGCTTTTTGCAAGATTGCGGGGTTGGTCTACGTTTCTGCCCAGATTTTTTGCTATGTAATATGATAGGAGCTGCAATGGTATTATAGTTAAGATTCCATATAATTCTTCGATTGTTTTCGGTACTGAAAAAACATAGTTCGAATATTTGGATATCTGGGTATCTCCTTCAGTAGCAACAGAAAATATTGTAGCATTTCTTGATTTTACTTCTTCAATATTGCTTAACATTTTTTCATATACTGAGTCTTTTGGAACAATGCCCACAACAGTAGTATTGGTGTCAGTAAGCGCTATGGGGCCATGTTTCATTTCTCCAGCTGCATATCCCTCTGCATGGATATATGAGATTTCTTTTAATTTAAGAGCGCCCTCAAGCGCTATGGGAAGACCGAAGAGCCTCCCAAGAAAGAGAAAAGTCCTGTATTTATAAAGCTGGTCAGCTACTTTTTTTATTTGCTCAGCATTATTAAGTATGCTTTGTATCTTATTTGGTATTATTTCCAGCTCTCCCAAAATCTCCTGGATATTTTCTTCCTTTAGTCTTCCTGTTTTGCTTGCAAGATAAACAGCAATAAGATACATCACTATTATCTGTGCAGTAAATGTTTTTGTTGCACAAACTCCGATTTCAGGACCGGCATGAGTGTAAATAACCGCATCAGATTCCCTTGCAACAGTACTCCCGACAACATTGGTTATTGCAACAATCCTTGCTCCTTTTGACTTTGCTTCCCGGATTGCGGCAAGGGTATCTATCGTTTCTCCAGACTGTGTTATTGCAATAAACAGACAGTTCTTTTCTACTATCGGATCTTTGTAGCGATACTCGGATGAGACTTCGATCTCAACCGGTATTCTTGCCCACTTCTCAATCAGTTGTTTCCCCAGAAGCGCCGCATGAGAAGAAGTCCCGCAGGCAATTATATGAATTTTTTCCAGATTTATGATCTGTTCAGATGTCAAATCTATTTCTTTAAAATCAAGGATGCCTTCACTGAGCCTTCCCCGCATTGTTTCCTTAACACCAAATGGCTGCTCAAATATTTCTTTCAACATAAAATCTTCATATCCGGATTTCTCAGCACTTGTTATTGACCAGTTTACCTTAAAAGGTTCTCTTGTTATTTTTTTCCCATCAATATCAAAAATTTCTATGCTGCCTTTTTTAATCCTTATAGTTTCAAAATCATTTACAATCATAAAATTTCTTGTATGCTCAAGTACCGCAGGCATATCGGAAGCCAGAAAATTGCCGTCTTTACCAATACCGATCACTAAAGGACTTGAAATCCTGGCAGCGACTATTTCCTCAGGGGTGTCAGAATTTAATGCAACAATTGCCCCTGAACCTTTGATTCTCTTTAAAAGTTTCTGCATAGCTATCAAAAGATCTCCATTATTGAACTCCTCCAGCATATGCGGTATCACTTCTGTATCAGTTTCTGAAATAAATTTGTGCCCTTTTGAAATAAGTTCATCTTTTAGTTCTGCGTAATTTTCAATTATTCCATTATGCACAACAGCTATTTTTGATTTACAATCCATATGCGGATGGGCATTTATCTGGGTAGGCGCTCCGTGCGTAGCCCATCTGGTATGGCCTATGCCCACACAGCCGTCAATATGAGTATCATTGATTAATTTTTCAAGTTCAGCTATTTTTCCAGCTTGTTTTGCTATATTTATACTATAATTTTCGGAAGCAGCCTGCTTTTCATTCTTCTTACTGTTCTTTTTCATAAGAACCGCAATGCCTGCAGAATCATAACCTCTGTATTCAAGTCTTTTTAAGCCATTGATAATGATTTCCCTGCATTTCCTATCACCGACATAAGCAATTATTCCGCACATAGACTCTCCCTGTAATCAAAAAAATAATATTTAAATTTTTATTTTATCGTAAGAATAAAATTACAAATATCTTCTTGTATCTTCTTAACCATATCCATTGTTTTAGCTTCAACCATAACCCTCACAAGAGATTCTGTCCCGGAAGACCTAACTACAATCTTGCCCTCTCCTTGCAAATAACTTTCAGCATCGGCTATTTTTTTTATTAATTCAGGGCTTTTCATAATAAGATTTTTATCTTTTACCCTGATATTTTTAAGTACCTGGGGGTAGTGTTCGATTATATCATAAACCAAATCCGGATCCTGCTTGCTTTCTGAAAGAAAATTAAGAAAAATAAGGGTGGAAAGCAAACCGTCCCCTATGCTGCTAAAATTATTAAATATTATATGTCCAGATTGTTCAGCTCCTATAATCACGTCTTTTTCAATCATTTTTTCCAGGACATATCTGTCTCCTACTTTTGTTTTATAAACAATTATATTTTTTTCCTGCATTGCTTTTTCCAGGCCGTAATTTGCCATTATTGTAGTTACAACTCCATTATTCTTTAAGATATTATTTTCTTTCATCAATATGGCGCTGAAGGCAAGAAAAACATCTCCGTCAAGGATTCTTGAAAAACGGTCGCAGCCGATAACCCTGTCGCCGTCGCCATCATAAGAAAAACCAATATCTGCCTTGCTTTCCCTTACAAGTCTTTGGAGGACTTCCGGATGTGTAGAGCCGCAGTCCTTATTAATAAGACCGCTTTTAATGTCTGTATTAAAGCTGATAACTTCAGCACCGAACATTGATAGTACTTTCGGGACTGCGACCGATGTAGCTCCGTTTGCACAATCCACAGCTATTTTCAAGCCATTAAGATCAAATTTAAAACCTTTGGTAATATAATCTATATATATGTCCAGGGAATCAGAAATGATTTTTTGTCTGCCTATTTCAAGACCCGTTTTTTCTTCACGATTGATTCGGCTGTCACTTAAAATGATATCTTCAAGATCTTTTTCTTCACTATCGGTAAGTTTTATTCCGCCTTTTTTAAAAATCTTTATTCCATTATCTTCAAGAGGATTATGGGAAGCAGATATTACGATTGCTCCATCTGTATCAAGTAGTTTCGAAATTATAGCTATTCCCGGAGTGCTTAGGATGCCTGCACTTAGCACATCGCACCCTTCTGACATTATTCCGGCACTCAAACTTGCTTCTATGAAATCGCATGACGGCCTGGTATCTTTGCCTATTAATATTTTCCCATGTTTTTTATCACGGCAAATGAATCTTGAGATGGCTTTGCCTGTTTTTAATACAAATTCCGGGGTAAGGTCTGTATTAGCCACACCTCTTATCCCATCTGTTCCAAAAAGTTTCCTTGGGTCTATTTCCATCAATCCACCTAACGAATTTATTTTACATATATTTTTTTTATAAAAGGCGAAGTCATTGAAAACATTAGTCCAAAATAGTCCAGTTTAAAAATTATCTTATCACCTATTTTCAGCAAAGGTAAATCAAATTCGTTCATTTTACCATTGCTTAATTCCTCCTGATAGATTTTTTTTAAGCTTAAAACCGTATGGTCGCTGCTTTGTGCAATTATATCATAATAAGGATTCTGGATTATTAAATGTTTATACGGCACATCCTGTATTCCAAGTGCGATAATTATTTTATATGCTAAAGAATTTTTCTTTTTTATTTCTATTATTTCTGCTTCAAGTAAAAAAGAATCATCAAAAGCTCCTTTTATTTTTTCATAGCCGGAAGTCTCATTACCTATAAATATCGCTTCTCCTATTCTTACTTCATTAACCCCTTCAGGGATGGAACCATCCTCAATGTATTTCCATATGCTGCTGTTTCCGCCGGATATTACAGGAATGACATAACTATATTTTGAAGCAATCTTTTTTTTGATTTCTATCAGGTTTTCTATGCTCTTAATCCTTGGCCTTCTTTTCGAAATACATCGTGCATTGGTAGCTAGCCCTTTTATCTTTATTTTCGGGTATTTTTTCAATACTTCATCAAAAAAAGGAATAACCTGTTTTGCAGATATTCCTTCTCTTTTATCATCCATCTCTACCATAAGTACTATATTGTGATTTTTATTTTTTCTTTCGCATAAATCAGATATCGTCTTTACAGTTGTAATCTCCGTCTGCATCGAAGTATCGCATATTTCTATTAATTTCTCGCATTCAGAGAGCATAGGGGTTCTGAGCAAAATAAGTTCCTGGCCATAACCGAAATATTCCCTCATCTTTATAAGATTTGCCAGCCGGCTATCACCAAAAATACTTATACCTGACTTTTTTAGTATCTTTACTATATCTATATCTGCAAGTATGCTTTTAGTAACGCCAACGACCGACATACCCCTTGAGGCACATCGGTCATTTATTAACCTGGCATTATTTGAAATTTTTCTTAAATTTATTTTTAAATAAGGGAAACTCATCAAAAAGAAAAAACAAAAATTATCTTTTTGAGAACTGCGGTCTTTTTCTTGCCTTTTTCAGACCGTACTTCTTTCTTTCTTTTATTCTTGAATCTCTTGTAAGAAAGCCTTCTCTTTTAAGCATGACTCTGTAATCCGGGTTAACTTCAAGCAGAGCTTTAGAAATGCCATGTCTTAAAGCTCCTGCCTGGCCCGACACTCCGCCACCCACTATGGTTGCAATTATGTCATATGAATCTGATGTTCCCGTAATGTTGAGTGGTTCATTTATCATAGTCACCAAGGTATCTCTGGGAAAATATTCTTTATAATCCTTATTATTAACAGTTATTTTACCAGCTCCTGGCTTAAGCCATACTTTAGCTATCGATTCTTTCCTTTTACCAGTTGCATAATAGCTTAATTCTTGCGCCAACTTCATCTCCTTTTAAACATTTAAAGTCAAAATATTTATTTTGTTCTTTTTAGTTTTTAAATTTCAAGCACTTCCGGTTTCTGGGCTTTATGAGGGTGATTGCTGCCTGAATAAACTTTAAGTTTCCTTAAAAGTTTTTTGCCCAGTGTATTATGGGGCAGCATCCCTTTCACAGCTTTCCTTATCACATAATCAGGTGAGCTCTTCATAAGCTTGCCAAGATTTGTTACTTTTAAATTACCGATATAACCGGAATGCCTGTAGTACATCTTCTGCTCCATTTTTTTCCCGGTCACTCCTATTTTTTCAGCATTTATAAGAATAACAAAATCTCCGCAATCTACATGAGGAGTGAAAACTGTTTTATTCTTTCCTCTTAAAATCTTTGCTATCTCTGTGGAAAGCCTGCCAAGCGTTTTGCCTGCAGCATCGATTATGTACCACTTCTTTTCAATATCTTTTTCTTTTGCACTAAAAGTTTTTGTGCCGACAGTTACCATTTATCCTCCAATCAAGTTAAAAAACTTTATATCCGACATTTGTTAAAAACAAACCTCTCGCATCCACTATGCTGCCGGAATAATTAACATCCTTATCTGAAAACGCAAGTTCAATATCAGATATTTTCCTTGACTTGCTACCAACTTCCGTGACTATTCCTACTATTATTCTTGCCATATTATATAAAAAAGCATTTGCTCTTATCCTGAAAATTATCATGTTTTCCTGATGAAAATTATCAGTCCTGGTAATTTCCATTTCCATGATTTCCCTTATTTTACTTTTATTTGCATCGCTTGGGCTGCAAAAAGCACTGAAATCATGTCTGCCCACGAAAAACTTGCATGCCTCCTGCATTAATTTTATATCAAGCTCTCTACATAAAAGGAGGCTATATTTTTTCAAGAAAACATTCTGATAATAATCATTTATTATATAATAATTATATTCTCTCCACAGCGCGCTCCGTCTCGCATCAAAACCATCTTCTGCGAAATCCAAACTTTTAACAGAAACATCTTCAGGAAGAAGTGAATTAAGAGACCATTTAAGCCTGTGGAGCTTAAATAATTTATTACTTTTAAAATTAACTACCTGACCGATTGCATGAACACCCGCATCTGTCCTTCCCGAATAAGAAACCCTTATTTTTTCAGTATTGAAAATCTTATTCAAGACCCGGAGCAGCTCACCCTGTATGGTTCTTAATTCTCCAGGCTGACTCTGGAAACCATAAAAATCAGTCCCATCGTATTCTATAATAGCTTTGTAGTTATAAAGCTCCATTATTTAATTGTAAAACCAACAAAAATTTATTTTAAAAGTTCTATCTGAACAATCTCTGCTCCATCGCCTACCCGGTTTTTAAGCTTGACAATCCTCGTAAATCCACTGGAACGCGCATAAGTACCCGGTGCTATTTCGTTAAAAAGCTTCTGCACTGTCTTATAGTTCCCTATTAGCTGCAGACATCTCCTTCTTGAAGCTAAGTCCCCTTTTTTGGAAATAGTAATTATTTTATCAACAAACATCCTTAAAAATTTTGCTTTAGCTGTTGTTGTCTCAATTTTCCCATTTTCTATGAGAGAAATAGCCAGGTTTTTTATCATGGCTTTTTGGTGAGTGCTGCTTCCACCCAATCTTCTCCCTTTTTTTGGCTGAACCATTTCTAAAATCTCCCAACTCTACTTTTTCTTAAATGAAAGTCCTAATTCTTTTATTTTATTTTTTACTTCCTGAATAGACTTCTGCCCAAAATTCCTTATGTCCAGCAGTTCATCTTCAGAATATTGAAGCAATTTTTCAACAGAATCAATGCCTGCCCTCTTAAGACAATTGTGCGACCTTACCGATAATTCAAGATCCTCAATAGAAGGATATTGTGTTTTCTTTGCTTTTTCTTTAATTTCTTCAAAGACAGGATCTTCACTTTTTATCTTTTCAGAGAGATCTATCATCAGGGCCATATGGTCATTGATTATTTTTGCTGCCTGGCTTAAGGCTTCATCTGCTTTTATGCTTCCATTTGTTTTGATAGTCATTGTTAGTTTGTCAAAGTCTGTCATCTGGCCAACCCTGGTATCCTCAACTTTAAACATCATTCTTTTTATAGGTGAAAAAACTGTGTCAATCGGAATTACTCCAAGAGGATCGTTCTGCGAAATATTTTCGTCAGCATTTCTGTATCCCTTTCCTCTTTCAACAAACATTTCAACCCTTAGTTTTGCATTTTTGGAAAGAGTTCCCAGATAACAATCCTTATTAACGACTTCGATTTCTGCAGGTAATATTATATCTGCAGCTGTTACTATTCCCGGACCGGACTTGTCAATTTTTACCATAATCTGGTCAGAAATTTCCATTTTAAAAACTACCTGTCTTAAATTGCCTATAAATTCAATGATATCTTCCTTTAGGCCTTCCAGAACAGTAAATTCATGCTGGACATTTTCTATCCTTATTTTTGTAATACCTACACCTTCGATAGAAGAAAGCAAAACTCTTCTTATCGAATTCCCCAGAGTATGTCCATATCCTCTTTCAAGCGGTTCAAGGACAAAGTCTCCTTCAAAATCATTGCTTGATTTAATACTTACACTTGGTTTATGCATTTTTAACAATTTATCTTAACCTCCTAAAAAATAAGAGAGACTAATTAATCATAACTTTATATTTATAAAGTAAAAAAAATAAATCAGCTCTAAAAAAATTATTAAATAATTATTATTTAGAATAGAGCTCAACTATCATCTGCTCATTGACAGGAGCTTTGATATCCGCTCTCTCAGGAACTCTTATTACTTTTCCTGTCAGGGCTTTGAAGTCTACTTCAAGCCACTCAGGAACTGAAATACTTCCTGCAGTTTCCCTAGCTTCAAGTACAGGCTGAATTTCTTTGCTTTTTCCAGCTATAGAGATTTCCTCACCAGGTTTAACCTGATAAGAAGGTATGTCAACCTTTTTGGAATTAACATTTACATGCCCGTGAGAAATCAGCTGACGTGCCTGTGCCCTTGAAACAGCAAAACCCATCAGATATATAACATTGTCAAGCCTTGTCTCAAGCAGCTGCAGAAGAATCTCGCCTGTTATGCCTTTTCTCCTTGTAGCTTTTATATAATAATTTAAAAATTGTGCTTCCAGCACACCATAATATCTTTTTGTCTTTTGTTTTTCTCTTAACTGAGTATAGTATTCAGACTCTACAAGCCTCATCTTTGCTTTCTGTCCCGGAACATACGGTTTTTTTGTAAGAGCACATTTGTCTGAAAAACATCTAAGCCCTTTCAGAAAAAGTTTTTCTTTTTCTCTTCTGCATAATTTGCAAACAGCATCTTTTAGTCTTGCCATTTATAGTAACTCCTTATCAAAAATTATATCTTTAAAAATCATACCCTTCTTCTTTTTGGCGGCCTGCATCCGTTATGCGGTATCGGTGTTACATCAGTAATAGCACCGATTTCAAGACCAACAGCCTGAAGCGAACGTACTGCAGTTTCTCTTCCTGAGCCAACGCCCTTTACTTTCACATCAACTTTTGCAACTCCATGCTCCTGTGCAGTTTTTGCAACAGCAGATGCAGTGACCTGAGCTGCAAAAGGAGTACTTTTTCTTGAACCTTTAAAACCATGTCCGCCTGAACTGCCCCAGGCGATAGTATTACCTTTGAGATCCGTAATTGTTACAATTGTATTATTAAAAGTTGACTGTATGTGGGCAATTCCGTAAGGAATATTTTTTCTTTCTTTTCTTTTAACTCTTTTTTTACCAGTTTGTTTGGTTGCCAAATTTATCCTCCTAATTATCTAACTGAAACACTTTTTTTCTTAATACCAACAGAAGGTTTCCTGCCTTTTCTTGTTCTTGCGTTTGTATGAGTCCTTTGTCCCCTTACAGGTAAACTTCTTTTATGCCTTATCCCTTTATATGAATTAATGTCTATAAGCCTTTTAATATTCTGGCTTACTTCTCTTTTTAAATCTCCTTCAACCTTGATATTGGTATCTATATATTCTCTTATTTTTATAACTTCTTCTTCAGTTAAATCACTTGTTTTTCTATCTGGCTCAATCCCCAGATCTAAGAGTATCTTCTGTGCAGTTGACCTGCCAATACCAAAAATATAAGTTAAAGCAATAACAATATGCTTATTTTTAGGAATATCTATTCCAGCAATTCTAGCCACTTATTTCCCCCTTAACCTTGTTTTTGTTTATGACGAGGATTTTTACAAATAATCATTACTTTTCCTTCTCTTCTAATTATCCTACAATCATTGCATATTTTTTTTACTGATGGTCTGACTTTCATCATTTTTCCTTAATCGATAAAATATTAATCATTTAAAAAAACAGATTATATTAAAAAACAAATATCAGATGATATTAATTTTTTATTTTCATTAAAACTATTTATAAAATATATTTATTTCTTCCTGTATGTAATCCTGCCCCTGGTAAGATCATAAGGAGACAACTCTACTTTAACCATATCCCCGGGGAGGATTTTTATGTAATGCATCCTCATCTTGCCGGAAATGTGAGCAAGCACCTTATGCCCGTTTTCAAGCTCCACGCGAAACATCGCATTAGGTAAAGCTTCCAGTATTGTCCCTTCTACTTCAATTATTTCTTCTTTCTTAGAAATGTTAAGCTCCTTTCATATTTAACAAGAAAGCAAATAAATAATTTATCAAATACAGTAAAAAAAGTCCACAATTATTTTTACTTATTGAATTCTTGTTAATATCTTTGGACCTTCAGAAGTAATTGCTACCATATCTTCAAAATGACACGACCTTTTTCTGTCTCTTGTTACAACCGTCCATAAATCAGGTAATATTTCCACATCGCTGCTACCTTCATTAAGCATGGGCTCTATTGCAATTACCATGCCTCTCTTAAGCAGCGGGCCCTGATTTTTTGGTCCATAATTTAAAACCTGCGGGTCTTCATGCATATCCCTGCCAATACCATGGCCCACAAAATCCTTAACTACTGAAAAACCATTTGCTAAAGCACGAGACTCAATTGCATGAGATACATCTCCCAACCTGTTCCCGTTAATGAATTGGTCAATTGAATCATTTAATGCGTCCCATGTGGTTTTTAACAATTTTTTTGCCTGCCCGTCAGAATTACCCACAAGATAGCTTCTTGCAGAGTCACCGAAAAAACCATTAAGCTTTGCTCCTACATCAATTGAAATAAGATCACCCTCACTTAATTTTCTCCTCCCAGGTATTCCATGGACTATCTCTTCATTTATTGAAGCACATATAGTTCCCGGAAAAGGCCGTTTTGAAATTCTGCCCTGGTAACCTTTAAAAGCAGGTCTGGCATTATGAGCTATTATCATTTCTTCCGCTTCCCTGTCAAGAAATTCAGTTGTAATTCCAGGCCTGACAAGCTTTTCTAATTTTAAAAGAACATTAGCTACAAGTTCTGCAGCTTTCTGCATTATCTTTATCTCATCGTCTGATTTCAAGATAATCATAAATGACTTAAAATCCTTTCAAAAATCTCTTCTTCCGTACCCAATCCGTTAATATCTACAAGAAGCTTTTTATTACTGTAATAATCTATCAGAGGTTTGGTTTGTTTCTCGTAGACCTCCAGTCTTTTGACAACTACTACTTCTGAGTCATCAGCTCTTTTTGAAAGAACGCTATTACATGAATCACATTTTAATTCTTTATCTGAAAAATCAGCTAATTTAAAAACTTTTTTACATGAATTGCAAACAATTCTGTTTGTAATCCTTTTGATTATTTCATTTTTATCCAGAACGATATTAATTACTCTATCAAGATTAAGATTAAGCTCATCTAAAATCTCATCAAATTTTTCAGCTTGTTCAATAGTCCTAGGAAATCCATCCATAAGAAAACCTTTTTCGATATCATCAGATTTAAACCTGTCTTTTATCATTTCCATTATAAGATCATCAGGTACAAGCTTGCCTGAAGAAACATATTCCTGAGCTTTATTGCCAAGCTCCGTCTTATTGCTTATCTCAGCCCTTAAAATATCCCCGGTGGAAATATGGGCTATATTAAATTTTGCTTTAATTTTTTTTGCCTGGGTACCTTTGCCTGCACCAGGCGCTCCAAGTAAGATCAATCTCATTTTATAAAACCCTCATAATCTCTCATCATTAACTGTGACTCTATCCATTTCATTGTTTCAAGAGCAACGCTTACCGCGATAATAACGGAAGTCCCTCCAAATTTAAAAGGAATTCCCAGCGAATCAATTAAAATCTCCGGCAAAATTGCAATTATCGCCAAAAATATTGCTCCAGGAAGCGTAATTCTGTTCAGAATATGGGAAAGAAAATCTGATGTATTCTTTCCGGGTCTCATCCCGGGTATATATCCGCCATATTTCCTTAAATTTTCTGCTGTGTCGTTCGGATTGAATGAAATTGCAGTATAGAAATACGCAAAAATGATTATAAACACTGAATATATTATTATATATACAGGATTTATGCTTCCACCCCTTGTAGGACTTAGCCATTCTGCAATGGATTGCAGCCATGGTAAATTGATAAATTGTGCAATGGTCGCAGGAAAAAGCAGTACTGATACTGCTAGAATTATAGGCATAACACCAGACTGATTGACTTTTAGCGGTATGTATGTGCTCTGCCCTCCAAAGACTTTTCTTCCTACTATCCTCTTTGCATACTGAACAGGTATTCTTCTTTCACCCTGTGTAATAAGAATAATAGCAACCACAACACCCACCGTTAAAACTGCAAAAAGCCCTATAAAGAACCAGTTTGTCCCTTTGAGCCTGAAAAGGCTTATAATACCGCCCGGTATCCTTGATATTATCGAAGCAAATATAATCAGAGAAATTCCATTACCGACACCATGAATATTAATGAGTTCTCCTAGCCACATAATGACTGCCGTGCCTGCAGTAAGAGTTATTATTATCACCAAAACATGCATCCAGTCAAAATTAGGGATTGCACCAAAATTCCTGAAGTAAAAAGTCATTGCTACTGACTGCATCAGCGCAAGACCCACTGTGAGGTATCTTGATATCTGATTTATTCTCCTTCTGCCTACTTCACCCTCTTTTGCAAGCTGGTCAAGTTTTGGTATTACTACCTGCAAAAGCTGCATAATAATAGTTGCAGTAATGTAAGGCATAATACCTAAAGAGAAAACTGAAAAATTACCTAAAGCACCACCGGAGAAAAGATCCAGCATACCCATTATCCCCTGTTCAACCTGCTCAAGTATTACTGTTGCGTCAACACCAGGCAATGTAAGGTTTGCACCAAATCTGTATAAAGCCAGTATTCCGATAGTAAATAATATTCTATTTCTTAATTCTTTAATTTTAAAAGCATTTAAAAGAGCACGAAACATTAAATTGCCTCCGCTTTGCCGCCCGCTTTTTCTATTTTTGATACAGCATTCTTGCTAAAATAATTAGCTTTAACTGTATACTTTTTCTTCAATTCCCCGTTTCCAAGTATCTTGATTTTTGTATTGTTTTTCATCAACATACCTACTTTTGAAAGAGTTTCAAAATCAATTACGCTACCTTCTTCAAATCTTTCCAGCTGAGAAACATTGATTATATTAAACTCCTCTTTTCTGGTGTTTTTAAATCCCTTCAAATGAGGAATCCTTCTTTGTAAAGGCATCTGACCGCCTTCAAAACCTAATCTGGTTTTACTTTCTCCGCCAGAACGTGATTTCTGTCCTTTGCTTCCTCTACAGGAGGTCGTCCCATGACCCGAACCGGTACCTCTTCCGACCCTCTTTCTCTTTTTAACAGAACCATAAGCTGGTCCCAAATCGCTGATATTAACCATTTCTTCTCCTTAAAAGCTTATGTGTTATTATTTATATCACTATTGGCTTGCAACCTTTTTAAACCTGATACCGTTGCATTAACTACGCTCAAAGCATTTGAGCTTCCAATTATCTTTGCAACGACATCCGTTACTCCTGCAAGTTCCATTATCGCTCTCACAGGACCGCCTGCGATAACACCTGTTCCCTGCGTAGCCGGTTTAAAAAATACATGACCTGCGCCATTTTTGGCATTTACTTCATGCGGAATAGTTCCATTATTTAAAGGGACTTTAAACATACTCTTTTTAGCAGCATAAACACCCTTCTGTATCGCTATTGAAACTTCATTTGCTTTGCCAAATCCTACTCCAACCATCCCGTTCATATCACCGACAGCAACCAAAGCAGAAAAAGAAAACCTTCTTCCACCCTTAACAACTTTTGCAACTCTGTTTATCTTCAGGACTTTTTCACCAATATTATTATCTTTATCTTTACTAAAATCAGGCACCAATTCCTCCTTAAAAATCACCCATTAAAAAATTAGACCACCCTCTCTGGCCCCATCAGCCAGAGCTTTTACTTTGCCATGGTACTTAAACATTCCTCTGTCAAAAACAACTTTATCTATATTCTTGCCTTTTGCTTTTTCAGCCAGAGCTTTGCCGGTTCTGAAACAAACACCGATAGCGCCTTTTTCATCAGACTTTTTTTCTATCATCTTGCTTGTTATCCCGGTTATTGTTGCCCCTGTTTTATCGTCAATTATCTGAGCATAAATATATTTATTGCTTCTAAAAACGCATAATCTCGGCCTGTCAGAAAACTTCCTTATACTATTCCTGACAGATAATTTACGTCTTTCCGCTGTATTTCTGATTTCTTTTTTAGTTCTCATAAAAACTCCTGTATATCAAAAAAGTTTACTATTATCCGCTTGAAGCAGTAGTTTTGCCAACTTTTCTTTTTATTACTTCTTCTCTATATTTAATACCTTTACCTTTATAAGGTTCCGGCTTTCTGACATTCCTTATCATATTTGCCATTTCACCGACTTTTTGCTTGTCAATGCCCTTAACCAGAATAATATTCTGGCTCGGCACATCAAAACTTACATCCTTTGTTGCCTTAATAAGTACAGGGTTTGAATAACCGATAAGTATTTCCAGGTCTTCACCTTTCTTGCTTGCTCTGTATCCTACTCCCACTATATCAAGGGCTCTTTCAAATCCTGTGCTTACACCCTTAACCATATTGCTTATCAGGCTTCTGTAAAGACCGTGCTGCGATCTTCCTGTTTTATCATCAGATTTTCTCTTAACAATTACCTTATTATCCTCAATAGAAACATCGAGCGAACTTCCTATTTCCTGTGAAAGTTCTCCCAATTTTCCTTTTACTTTTACCATGGAACCGTCGATTTTTATATCTACTCCTGATGGTATATCAATTGGTAATTTTCCAATCCTGGACACTTTTAATCCCCCTTTTATATCTACCAGACGTAACAAATAATTTCTCCACCAAGACCTGATTTCTTTGCCTCATCACCAGCTATTATCCCTTTAGATGTGGATATGACAACCATTCCCAGACCACCTAGGACTCTGGGGATTTCGCTGCTTTTAGCATAAATCCTTAAACCTGGCTTGCTAATTCTTTTAATGCCTTTAATTATACCTTTTTTGTTCCTGTCAAATTTCAAATGAACCCTCAGGTTGCTATTTGTACTTTCATCAGTAACTTCAAAATTTTTTATAAAGCCTTTTTCAAGCAGAATTTTTGATATCTCCCTTTTCATCTTGGAATTGGGCATATCAACATAATCTATTCTTGCTTTATTGGCATTTCTAATCCTTGTTAACATATCAGCTATAGGATCTGATATTGCTGCCATTTAATTTCCTCCTTTAATTACCAGCTGGACTTTGTAAGTCCAGGAATTTTGCCCTCATATGCAAGTTCTCTTAAGCATATCCTACAAAGACCGAACTTTCTGTAATATGCTCTTGGTCTACCGCATCTGTTACATCTATTATATTTCCTTGTAGTAAACTTAGGCACTCTGCTGTGTTTTACTATCAATGATTTTTTAGCCAAAAAAATCCTCCTGTTTTAAAAATTATTTTTTAAATGGAAAACCGAATTTTTCCAATAACATCAGTGAATCATTATCTGATTTAGAACTTATTGTAAAAGTAATGTTCATTCCCTTTACTGAAGTTATGTCATCAATATTGACTTCCGGAAAAATAGTCTGTTCCCTTAAGCCAAAAGTATAATTACCTCTTCCATCAAAACTTTTTCTGGAGATGCCCCTGAAATCTTTTATCCTGGGAATCGCAATATTCAAAAGCCTGTCCAAAAATTCATACATTCTTGTTCCTCTGAGCGTTACCTTGCACCCAATCGAATTCCCTTCACGCACTTTAAAGCTTGCTATTGACTTTTTAGCTTTTGTAATAACAGGTTTCTGGCCGCTTATCTTTGCCAGATCTTTTACAGCGCCTTCAAGTTCTTTAGCATTTTGGGTAGCAGAGCCTACACCCATGTTTATGGTAATCTTTTTCAGCTTGGGAGCTTCCATAATATTTTTGAACTTTCTTTCCTCCATGAGCTGCTTTAATATCTCACTGTCATATTTTTCTTTCAATCTAGGTTTTATCACAGTCATAACTTATCCTCTTTAAATAAATACTTAAAAAAATTAAACCTGCTGTCCGCAGCTTTTACAAACTCTTACTTTTTCATTGCCTTCATTAACTTCAAATCCTACTCTTGAATCTTTTCCGCAGCTGGGACAAACGACCTTTACATTAGAAACATTTATAGGACCTTCTTTTTTAATAATCCCACCAGGCTGATTCTGTGCTTTTTGCCTTGTATGTCTTTTAATTATATTTGCCCCTTCAACATATAATTTCTCTTCTTTGGGGTCAATCCTCAAGACTTTTCCGACTTTGCCTTTATCCTTACCCTGGATAATCTTAACTTTATCATTCTTTTTAATTTTGAACATTATCTACGCTCCTGTAAAAATAAATTCATACAACTTCCGGAGATAAAGATATTATTTTCATATAATTCTTCTCTCTTAGTTCTCTTGCAACAGGTCCAAAAATACGCGTCCCCTTCGGGTTGCCCTGTTTGTCGATGATCACTGCAGCATTTTCATCAAATCTGACATATGAGCCATCTTTTCTTCTATATTTTTTAACTGATCTAACAAGTACCGCCATTACAATCTCACTCTTTTTGACAACTCCGCCAGGGTTGGCATCTTTAACTGTTGCCATAAATATATCCCCTACTCTTGCATATCGTTTTCTTGTTCCACCTAAAACTCTTATACACATAAGCTCTCTGGCGCCTGTATTATCAGCTACTTTTACTCTAGTATAAGATTGAATCATCTTACAGCCCTTCCTTATAAACTGCTTTCTTAATTATTCCGCTTTCTTTATTATTTCAACAAGTCTCCACGTTTTTGTTTTGCTTAGTGGTCTTGTTTCAGAAATTAAAACCCTGTCACCTTTTTTAGCATCATTTGTCTCATCATGTGCCTTATATCTTTTAATCTTGGTTAAAATCTTTTTATATAAGGGATGCCTGTAAGTCGAATTAACGGCTACGACTATTGTCTTATCCATACTGTCGCTTACAACTGTCCCGATTCTTGTTTTTCTAATTCCTCTTTCCAAGGAGTCCCCCTTATTTAAAAACTAAAATTTTATTTATCTTCAACTGTTTCTTCTTTAACTTTTTTTTCTTCAGTCTTCGTAATTTTTTGCTTTG
>JAQVJB010000011.1:23339-28666 GCA_028695395.1 Actinomycetota bacterium
GGTTTTTTCTTTTCAACTACTTTCACTGCTATTCCCAGCTCTTTTTCCCGCAAAACAGTCTCTATCTTCGCAACATCTCTTTTTAAATTTTTTATCTTCATTAAGTCATCCAGCTGGCCGGAAGCCTTTTGAAACTTAAGATTAAATATATTTTTCTTAACTTCTAAAAGCCTTGCCTGTAACTCTTCTTTTGAAAATTCTCTTATATCATTAGCCTTCATTTGTTCACCTAATCTATTAAACAATATTTAAATTTATCTTTATTGTCTCAATTATTCTTCATGTATAAATTTTGTTTTTAATGGTAATTTATGTGAAGCAAGCCTCATTGCTTCCTGCGCTATTTCCAGATTTACGCCCGCCAGTTCAAACATTATTTTTCCAGGTTTTACAACAGCTACCCAATTCTCAGGAGCACCTTTACCGCTACCCATTCTTGTTTCAGCAGGTTTTTTTGTAACAGGCTTATGTGGAAAAATATTTATCCATACTTTTCCGCCTCTTTTTATATATCGTGTCAGCGCAACCCTGGCAGCTTCTATCTGTTTGCTTGTAATCCATCCGGGTTCCAGAGCCTGCAAACCATATTCACCAAAAGAAAGCTTCATGCCTCCTTTAGCCATTCCTTTCATTCTGCCACGTTGTTCTTTTCTGTGTTTAACCCTTTTAGGCATTAACATTGGTGACATAATTTATCTCCTAACTTCAATCTATCCAAAATTCAAAATAATATTAATTAACTGGCTGCTGCCTCTTTTTCGGCCTTCTCAGCCTTTTTCCCATTAACTTCAACCTTGTCGATTATTACATCTCCAAGATAAATCCATACTTTTACGCCTATTTTCCCGAATGTAGTATTAGCCTCAGCAAAACCATAGTCAATAGCTGCTCTCAAAGTATGAAGAGGTACTCTTCCTTCACGATACCACTCGGTCCTGGCCATTTCAGCTCCTCCCAGCCTACCGGAACATTGCACCCTTATCCCTTTGGCACCTGCCTTTAAAGTAAGTGAAACAGCTTTTTTCATTGCTTTTCTAAAACTTACTCTTCCTTCAAGCTGAGAAGCGATTCCTTCTGCAACAAGTTTTGAAACGAGTTCAGGTTTTTTAACTTCAATAATATTTAACTGAACATTTTTTCCGACTTCTTTCTGAAGCGAATCTTTTATATCATTGATGTTTGTGCCTCTTTTGCCTATGACAACTCCGGGTTTTGATGTGTAGACATCAACTTTAACTTCGTCTGAAGTCCTTTCAATTTCTATCTTTGAAATACCTGAGTTAGCAATCTGATCATTGATTTGTTTTCTTATAAAAATATCTTCTTTTATAAATTGAGCATATTCCTTGTTGGAAGCAAACCATCTGGATTCCCAGTCTCTATTAATGCCAATTCTTAAGCCGTTAGGACTTACTTTTTGACCCAATTTTTTTAACCTCCTCTGTTTTACCATCAGAAACCCATATAAATAAATGCGAGCTTCTCTTTCTTATTCTGTCAGCTCTTCCTCTTGCCCTAGGCCTGAATCTCTTCTGAGTAGGGCCCTGGGTTACATAAATCTTTGAAATAAATAAATCGTCTTCTTTTATTTTCAAATTATTGCTGGCATTTGCAGCAGCACTTTGAATTGCTTTTTTTACATAAACAGCAGCATACCTTGGTGTCAGAGACAGCAGGTTAACTGCATCCTCTACCTTTTTATTCTTAACAAGCTCAACTACATATCTCATTTTTGTAGCTGATATGCCTATATATTTTGTAACTGCTCTAGCTTCCACTATTAAGCCCCCTTTTAATAATCAATTAAAACAATCTGACTTCATGAATAAAAAATTATTTCTTCTTTTTAACAGAAGTCACTTTTTCACTTTTACCTTTATAGGAATGCGGCCTTATCGATCTGGTTGGAGCAAATTCCCCTAACTTGTGGCCAACCATAGATTCGGATACAAAAACAGGAATATGTTTCTTTCCGTCATAAACAGCAAATGTATAACCTACCATTTCAGGAAAAATCGTTGATTCCCTTGACCATGTCTTTATGATCTTTTTTTCGCCTGTTTCTGTAAGCTTTTCAACCTTTTGCATTAAACTTTCTTCTATAAAAGGCCCCTTTTTTAAAGACCTTGACATATTTTTCCTCCTCTAAAAAACATAAAAATAAAATTAAAACCTGTTAGGATTTCCTTCTTCTTATAATAAATTTATTTGAAGGATTTTTCTTATCTCTTGTCCTGTACCCAAGAGTCGGTTTACCCCAAGGTGTTACAGGATTACGCCCTGCAGTTTTGTTCTTTCCTTCACCGCCGCCATGAGGATGATCATGGGGATTCATTGCAGTACCTCTTACACTCGGCCTTACGCCAAGCCATCTGGATCTTCCTGCTTTGCCTAATGTGATAATCTCATGATCAAGATTGCCAACCTGTCCTATGCAAGCTCTGCATCCTATGCTTACCATTCTTACTTCCCCGGACGGAAGTTTTAACTGTGCATATTCTGTATCTTTTGCAAGTAGCTGAGCAGAAGAACCGGCAGATCTTGCTATGGCAGCACCTTTATTTATCTTAAGCTCAATATTATGAACAAAAGTACCTACTGGTATGTTTGCCAGGGGAAGACAATTTCCTATTTTGATATCAACATTGCTTCCTGCGATTACTACATCGCCTATCTTTAAACCAACAGGAGCAATTATGTAACTTTTTTCTCCATCAGCATAATTTATCAGTGCAATTCTTGCACTTCTGTTAGGATCATATTCTATCGCTACGACTTTGGCAGGAATATCTGCTTTATTTCTTTTAAAATCTATTATCCTGTAAAGTCTTTTATGTCCTCCGCCACTATGCCTTTGAGTGATTCTTCCATTATTATTTCTTCCGCCCTTGCTTTTCAAAGATACGGTCAATGATTTCTCAGGAGCTTTTTTTGTAAGCTCTGAAAAGTCAGATACTGTTGCATCTCTCCTGCCTGGAGATGTCGGTTTATATTTTTTTAAGGCCAACTTTATTACCTCCGCAACTAATTAAAACGTTAATTACTTTCTATTCCTTAATGTTTAATACTTTTACTAAATACAAAACAACATAAAACAATATGTATTGTATAAACAAATAAAATTAAAACATAAATTTAAAAGTCGTTAAGCAGACTGAAAGAAGTCGATTTTGTCTTTCTTGCGAAGACTTACGATGGCTTTCTTTCGTCTTGGACTTTTGCCGATACTACGCCCAAGTCGTTTAGGTTTCGGCTTTACATGAACTGTACTGATTTTCAGTACTTTTACATTAAATATTTTTTCTATTGCTCTTTTTATTTCACCTTTTTCCGCCCTAAGGTCAACAAAAAAGGAGTACCTGTTATCTTTAACTGCATTATAGCTTTTTTCAGATACAATCGGAGCAAAAATTATGTCCCTAGGATCTTGCATATGACAACTCCTTCAGCATTTTTTCAAAGGAACCTTTTGTAAAAAGAACAAAATCACTTACAAGTAATTCATAAGTATTTATTGATTTGTAAGAAGTCATAAGAACATTAGGAAGATTCCTGAATGAAAGAACTTCATTACCTTCAAGATCATCTATTACAATAAGTACCTTATTCTCATTTATTTTTAAGCTTTTTAACACATTATAAGCATCTTTTGTGCTTGGCTTATCGAAATTAAAACCTGACACTATTAAAAGTTTATTCTCATTTATCTTATCAACCAATGCCATAAGTTTTGATTTTCTTACAACTTTCTTATTAAGTTTGAATGAATGATCTCTGGGAGTGGGACCAAATACAATCCCTCCATGCCTCCATATCGGAGACCTGTTGCTTCCGGCTCTGGCATTTCCAGTACCTTTCTGCCTCCATGGCTTTCGTCCGCCGCCTCTTACTTCACTTCTGCCCTTTACTTTGCTTGTACCTGACCTGGAAGAAGCAAGGAATCTTTTTACTTCCATATGAAGTATGTTCGCATTAACTTCCTGGGAAGTAATTTCTTCAGGAATATCAATCTTATCTGTGCTGCTTCCCTTTAAATCTAAAATATCAATAGTAGTCATTATATTATCTCCTAATAAACCTAAGCTTTCCTAATAAAGACCAGGCTTCCCTTAGCACCAGGAACCGAACCTTTTACAAGAATCATATTGTCATCATTTAAAATGTTTATTATCTTGGTAGGTGACGTAGTTACCTGCACTCCGCCCATTCTACCAGGCATTTTTTTACCTTTCAGTACTTTCCTTGGTGTAGCACACATACCGATAGAACCGGGTTTCCTGATATTATGTGATCCGTGGGTCATCGGTCCTCTGTGGAAATTATACCTTTTTATTACTCCTGCAAATCCTTTTCCTTTTGATGTTCCTGTAATCTTTACCATGTCTCCAATATTGAAAACTGATAAATCTATCGTATCTCCGACCTTATATTCACTATTAAAGTCTTCAAGCCTTATTTCTTTTAAATATTTCATGGCATCAACTTTTGCTTTGCTGAATTCTCCTTTTAAAGGCTTGTTTACTTTATTTTCCTTAGCCTGGCTAAAACCGATTTTCAATGCATTATAACCATCGCTTTCAACATTTTTTATCTGTACTATTTTACAGGGGTCAGCATAAATAGCAGTAACATTTACCGCATTACCGTCATCATCAAAAATCTGAGTCGAACCTATCTTTTTCCCATAAATCGCGCTAACCATTTTAGCTCTCTTTCTAATAAATACTGCAAAAACAATATTTAAAAATTACACAAAATATTTCTATAAAAAATTAGATAACACAAATTAAGCATTTTATAATTTTTTATAAAATTAATCAATCAAAAATTTATAATTTTTCAAAAATATTTAGGACTTTATTTCTATGTCCACACCTGCCGGCAAATTCAGCCTCATCAGCATATCGACAGTTTTAGGGTTCGGGTCTATAATATCTATCAATCTTTTATGCGTCCTTATCTCAAAATGTTCCCTTGAATCCTTGTCGACATGAGGAGACCTTATTACGCAATAAACATTTTTTTTGTTTGGCAAAGGAATCGGACCAGATACTTTTGCCCCCGAGCTCTCTACTGTATCAATTATCTTTTTTGCAGACCTGTCGATGATTTCTGCATCATAAGCTTTAAGCTTTATTCTTATTTTTTGATCTAACTTAACTGCGCTCACTTATATGTCCTCCAACATTTATCAGTTTCCATATATTACTCTATTATCTTGGAAATACTACCGGCACCTATGGTCCTTCCGCCTTCCCTGATAGCAAACCTTAGTCCTTCTTCCATTGCTACAGGTGTAATTAGCTTTACTTCCATTTCTGTGTGGT
>JAQVJB010000090.1 GCA_028695395.1 Actinomycetota bacterium
ATATCTTAAGATTTACCCTGTGCAAATCCAGATTAAGCTTTCTGGATACTTCATCAATATCAACAAAAATATCTGTTATAATATCTACTTCAAAATCCTCTTCTTTTGACAGGATTTCTGCGACTTTGCAGCTATACCGTTCACCTCCACCGGCAGTTGACAGATATCTGTCATAAATAGCAATTTTCTTCATAAATACCTGTTAAAAATCCCTCATCCAGCTTTTTATAATATTATCCTGTATTTTACTATTTTTTCTTGTTTTAATCCTTTTTATCAGGTTAGCGGGTATTAAATAAAAAAGTTCAAAGAAGACCCTGATTCTTACAGGGATATCAACTCTTTTCTGTTTTTTACCTCTCAACAAACCGGCCAGATAATATAAGATATTAACCATGCTTGAAAAAACAAAAGCAAAATAATTTCTGAAAAATAGAAGCGGCCAGCCACATTTGAAAATCATGAGCAATCTGTTTCTTACTACAAAATAGGTAAAGCTGTAAGACCATTCCTTACCCGCTCCGCAGTGAAAATGCCTGGTAACAGATTTAGGGGTAAAGAAATTTTTCCAGCCCGCAAGCCTTGACCTCCAGAATAAATCAACATCCTCGTAATATGTAAAGAAGCTTTCATCAAAATAACCCACATCTTCCAGCATTTTTCTATCCACCATAAAACTGCTGCCAGAAAGACCAAAAACCTCTTCCACCCGGTTATACTGACCGTAATCAAAACATTCAAAACCCCTGTCTTTACTGTAGCAGGACCTGTTTATCTTTATGCCACAACTGTTGATTATGTCCCTGCAACAAGAAAATAATCTTTTCGGGATTTTTATTCTCACTCTCTTTATTTTTTCAGATAATGCGAATTCCTGTAGTATCTCCCCTCCTACTACAATCTGCAAACTATTTGGTGAAATATATGAAGATGCCCTGAATTGTATTTCAAGATCACTGTCAGGGTCCGCCACCGGTATAGCCAGGATAGCATTGTCCTGAGCCCATCTATAAACTTCTCCATTATCATCAGATTCTACAGGATAAAACCCTTCCGGATATTTTATTTTACTGCTTAAATTATTGTTCGAAACAATACCTGACTTACCATTATTTTTAACAGTTACATCATATATTTTTACTCCAAGCCTCCTGAAATCCTCGCCAACACCGGCTCCTCCTCCAGAAGCACTTGAAGCAATAAACTGAACAGGCAGATAAGGATAATAAAATAAGACTTTAGAGCCCACAGCCCCTATCTTTGAATCACCGCCTGACTGTCTGAAGATGAGGAGCATTTCCGACAGCCAATCTCTTTCAACCACACAGTCATTATTTATAAGAGCTATATATTTTCCCTTTGCACGTTTGAGTCCTTCATTATTACCCCCTGCATAGCCCATATTTTTTTTAAGGGAAACCACCTCTACCCACGGAAATTCTTCTTCTACAAACTTTACAGAATCATCTTCAGAATTATTATCAACCATTATCATCTGAATTTTTTCAGCAGGATAATCGAGGTCATGTATTGAATTAAAAAGATTTCTTAAAAAAGGTTTACCATTAAAATTTACTGTGACAATTGATATTAAAGGATCATCATCCCGGGTCAATTAAAATCTCACCCTGCCTTTATTTTAAATATCGCTTCGCTTCAGAAAATTAAAATCTCATAAACATTTTATTACATACAGAGATTATATTATATACAAAGAAAGTCAAAAAAATAATAAGCGTAAACAGAGCCAGACGTTTACACTTTTTTTGCCAGATAATATTTAGTAGATACAGTAAGACCCAGTATATTGTCAATATTTTCAAGGTCCCTCAACAAAACATTCAGCTCCTGGTCAACGTCTATCTCTATTCCTGATTTGCTCTTTGGCTTGAATTCACAAAGAACCTGCCTTAAACTACTGATATCATATCCGAGATTTTTAATTTCTTCAAAAAGAGTTTTAAATATATTAAAGTAAATCAAAAGCAGCCTTTCACGATTCTTGCGATTTAACTCATTTATTTCTCTGTTTATCTGAAGCTGTATATTGTTATTTATAGCCTTAATTGATTCATTATAACTTTTCCTTAAATTTTCAAAATACATACTTGTCAGAAGGTATATATACTTTCGCAATTTTCCTTTTACAGTCTTATCACTGGCAAACTCTTCAGAGCCAAGGATATCAAACCTGCTTAAAAGTTTTAAATCTTCAAAACCTTCTCTGTCTAATTTGATTTCAAAAAGCTCAAACAACTCATTTTCGCCATAAAGATCACCTGGTCCGGTTAGATTACCATTACTGCTATATTCAAGCTTTTCTAGAATCCCTTTCTCCATGATTTTAAATCCAGCGTTCTTTAGTATGAATTCAATAGTAAAATCATCAATTTCTACACCGGTTTTATATTTATTATCACCTTCGGTAAAAAATTTATGCAGCCCTCTTTCCCCGGGGAAAGCGTAAAATAGCAGGCCATCTTTTTTTAATTTTGAAGACAGTATATTGGTTACATCATAAAAAAACTCCGGTGTAATATTAAAAAAAGCTTTATTTACAATAATACCATCAAATTTTGCTCTCTGTGTTATTCTGGATTCTAAAATCCCAACCCCATCGTGGCCGGTATACTTACTTTCTGGCTCGATAGGATAGTCGCCAACTTCCAGATTGAATAACTTACCAACATCCTTCTTATCTATAATCTTTTCATCTCTGTATTTACCGGAAGTTATCTTTAAAACAGTGGCACAACCTTCAAAATGCTTCTTTACGACTCTGGATATTTTACTGTTTTGCAGTTCTATAAGTTCAACAACCTTTTTCTTGTCAGGTGAATAATAAGGTCCCATGCAATATTTAACCAGTGGTTTTGTTACATTTTCCCAGTAAAACCGCGGTGCAATTTTATTCAAATTCTTGCTATAAATTTCTCTCAGGCTTTTATTCATCAGCATGTTTTCCATAACTCTGGCAAGCTGATGCGCATCCTCGTATTTTACTACTTCACCTATGTTTTCACTTTTAACCATCCCTGCAATAGAATCCCCTTCGGTAGTTATTATGGGCAGTCTTGCCCATATGTAATCCATAACTCTTGTCCTGTAAGAAAACTCCGTTTCTATTCTCTTACTGTGAATCGACAGTCCTACATCTGAGTCCAGGAGAAAAGCCTGCCTCATGTGATAAGGAACCCATTCGTTAAAGAATACATTCTTACCATACAGGCCAAGTTCTTTTGCCAGATTTATTGCGTCTATGCACTTTTTCATTTCTGGAAGTTTAGGGTCTGGATGTTTTACTCCCATAAATACCAGTTTTATATTTTTTCTGCTCCTTACAATCTCCCATACCGCCTTTATTGCAGTAATGGGGTCCAGCCAGTTCCAGATTCCACCTCCCCACAAAATTATCCTGTCTTCTTCTTTTATTTCAGGTATAACATTCCTGATAGAAAGACCCGGGTGCAAAGGAGGTCTTGACGGTATTCCAAAAGATACTACATCTATAAGATTCCTCAACGTATTATCAGAATCATAATTATACGGATTCAACCTGCCTATAGCATTTAACATCCCAAGCCAGTAATCTCTCTGTTTTTCACTTGCACAGATAAAAAAATCTCCAATAGTGAGCTGGAGTTTTAGTATATTTACATTATTTTTATCAATTCTTACTCTTTCCGCTATGTCAGCGTTTCTAAACATTTCGAGACTCTCTAAATTGAATGGATTATAAAGATCCACAATAATTTTCCCTTTAAAATTCTTTAGAAAAGGAAAGTAGTAAAGGATATGACCCTGAATTAAAATCATATCTGAATTTTCGACATGTCTATTTAAAGTCCTGTAGTTATTTAATTTATATTGAGCGGTTTTAAATCCTTCGGTATCAATATCCACTTTGTTTGGTGTAAGCAGAGTAACATCCAGATATTCTGATAGAATCTTTGCAAATTCATAGAATCTTATCCCGGGTCCTGCCATATTTTTACCGATGATATCATAACTTATTATACATATTTTAAGCTGATTTTTTTTATCTGGTTCACTTTGCTTTATGTCCATTATCTCTCCTCTAAAAATAAAAGTTTTTTATATAATATCATTTTTTAGATATTTTAGTTATATTCTACAGCCAGTTCAAATCATTTTAACTTTATTTTATTTAAGATTAAACGATTTTTTAACTTTATAACTAAATTATAGGTTAAAAATAAAAAATTTATACAATAAGCATAAAAAATACATGGAATTTGATCACGTGTCGCTCCGGTCTTTAACCAGTTCACTTCTGCTTTACAGAACTTCCTAAAAAAATCCATAAATCCAAGGTTAATTAATGCACATCTTACCCTGTTCTTGTGGTAAAACTTATAAAAGCTCTTACTGAATTTTTTTACAGATGCACCTTCAAAATGTCTTGCGATGGAACAGATGTTTACAACAATCCTGAACCCGAGCCTTTTAAGCCTGAGACAATAATCAAGTTCTTCAAAATACACAGGCCTGTATCCTGCATCAAATCCTCTAATATTTTTAAATAACTCAAAATCTGTAGCAAAAAATGCTCCAGTAATATAATCTGCATTTATTATCTTTTTAATAGTGCCAGGCTCACCGCCCTTAACCTTTTCCTGTTTTAGTTCTTTTTTTAAGTCTGAATATCTTTTACCAGAACCAGTATGACAGGTAATAAAATTATCATTGATTTTTCCACCCATATGCTGGATCAGGTCTTTTTCGTAATCAAGAATTAGCCCTCCTGCAGCTCCAATTCTATCAACCGGTAAAGGTTCTTTTTTATCTGTCCCGTTAAATGTCGAGATTATCGTTTTCACAGCATCTTTTTCTAAATACATATCCGGATTCAACAACACTAAAAACTCCAGATGCTCTTCTATGTCCTTTTTTTCCTTTTCTATAAAATTAAAGACAGCATAATTTACAGCCGCTGCAAATCCAATATTTTTCTTGAGTATCTTTAGTTTAAAATTGTTTGTGGTTATTCCGGGATATGTATTCCTAAAATCTCTAATTTTTGCAATAGTGCTGTCACTGGAAGCATTATCAATAATAATCAAAAACCAGTCTTTTGCCGGCTTATTGTTCACTCTGGAGATACTGATGTTCAATATCTCTATGACCTCCATCGTGCCTCTTCTTGTATCAACCGTTACAGCAGCAACAGTCTCATTTTTCTTCCTGGGAGATGCAGTGGTTTTTAGTAATACTCTGGAAACTTTTAAGATGAGCAATATCCCATACTATATTGGCCTTGGTGTAGCCTGCGGATTCATTTCTCTCTACTTTACCAGAACAACTCTCCGGATAGAAGACAAAATCGGGTCCATTTCAAATCCTTATAAAAAATGGTTTATCTCTGCAGCATCACTGGGAATCCTGATTTTTCTCTTTCCCCCTCTTTACGGAGAGGGATACTCTTCTATAACAGCACTTTTGAACAATAATCCAAGCCTGGCGACAGGATCTTTTATTTTTAATGACCTGCTCAGGCATGAGTGGTTTATTCCACTCTTTTTTCTTGCAATTGTTTTTCTCAAGATAGTTGCCATGGCATTTACCAATGCAGGAGGCGGAGTGGGCGGAACTTTTGGCCCCACTCTGGTTGTTGGGGGTATATTCGGTTTTGTATTCAGCAGAGTGCTGAACCTTACCGGAATAGATTCAATTCCTGAAACTAATTTTGCACTGGTGGGAATGGCGGGACTTATGGCAGGAGTGATGCACGCTCCAATGACTGCAATTTTTCTGATTGCAGAGATGACGGGTGGGTATATGCTACTCACACCGCTGATAATAACCTCTGTAGTCTCCTTTGCCACTATCAGGGGATTTGAGAAATACTCCATATACACCAAAAGGATTGCAAGAGAGGGAGATCTCCTTACGCACGATAACGATAAGGCTGCACTTACACTCCTAAAAACATGCGATCTGATAGAAAAGGATTTTACTCCTGTAAAGGAGGATTATACTTTGGGAATGCTTACCGGTGTTATTGCCAGTTCCAGAAGGAATCTCTTTCCTGTTACTGCAGATAATGGCACTTTACAGGGAATTATTCTTCTGGATGAAATCAGAACATTAATCTTTGAAAGAGAAAAGTATGATACCGTAAAGGTAAAGGATATTATGAAACAACCACCTGGTACAGTCTGTATCGAAGACAGCATGGAGCAGGTGATGAATAAATTCGAAATTACCTCTGTATGGAACCTTCCGGTTCTGGATAAAAACGGAGCTTATATCGGTTTTATCTCTAAGTCAAAAATATTTTCAGCCTATCGGGAACAATTGAAACTTGTGTCACATGAATAAAATCTATACAGAGCATATCACTAAGCTCATGGGTGTAAACACCTGGCAAGTAGAACATTGTATTGAGTTGTTTGAAGAGGGAGCCACAATTCCCTTTATCTCCCGCTACAGAAAAGAGAGAACAGGAGGATTGGACGAAGTCCAGGTAACAGAGATAAAACACTATTTTCTCAGGTTTACAGAGCTTGAAAAAAGAAAATCCACAATT
>JAQVJB010000091.1 GCA_028695395.1 Actinomycetota bacterium
TATTCTAAGGCCCGCTGATGGAAAGCCGTTTATAGTCTCTGTTAAAGAAAAGGCAGACATACTCCGTGGAAATGAAAGCGGGGCAAGAGCTGCTATTATTTTCGGTATTCTGATTGCAATCGCAGGGATACTTATGATGATATTTATAAAATAAGAACAGTTAGTTTGTTAATGTTTTTAAGGTAAGAATATGTATGCTTACTGATAGCGCTATTATTCCCAGAAATATTTTTACCCATAGCAGATTGATTGCAAATAAAATTGAGCATATTATTGCAATCCACAAAAATATTAAAACAACTACTTTAAATGATACAGCTACACCTTTTTTATCTCTGTAATTTTTTATATGTCTCCCAAATATTTTATTATTTATCAGCCACTGATAAAATTTCATTGAACTTTTTGAGTATAAAGCTGCAGCAATCAAAACAAAAGGCGTAGTTGGCAGTACCGGTATAAATATCCCTGCCACAGCCAAACCTATAAATAAGGTACCTGCAGATATCAGGAATATTCTTTTAGGTTTATTTAAAAAATAAACATCTTTTTTCCATATTGTTTCCATAAAGATTACAATATCATTATTTTAAAGTTTTTTTAACCTTGTTATTTATTAGGAACTTATATTATAACTTACCTATCGCATATTTATCAGTAATTTATAAAAAATCTATAAAAATAACGGATAAAAATTATGGTTACGTAATTGGAAGTTAGTAAAAAAACAAGTATTATTAAAAACATTCAAACCATAATTACAAGGGAAAGGACTGTATATGTCATGTTATTTCAGGCATATGAATAATATTTTTAAAGAATTGGATATTGAGATAACAAAAGAAAATAAAAAAGAAATAGACAGAATACTTCATAAAATTGTAGAAATTGAATACAAGAATTGTCCAGACGCATGGAAAAAAATAAAAGAGATAATCAAAGGTGGTGATGAAGAAGAAAAAACAAAATTTATTTTATTGATAAAAGAAGAAATCAAACCTTTAAAATTAAAGGAGGCATAATGGATATTAAAGTTTCTCCTTATCTGCTGGCAATCATTTCCATGTTTTTCTGGGGAATGGCTCCAATATTCGGAAAGCTTGGACTAGAAAAAACAAACCCATATATAGCATTTGCAATAAGATGTTTTGTAATTGCGGCAATCATGCTAATTGTCATATTAATAAAAGGTGATTTCAGGGAATTAGCCAAAGTAGATTTAAAAAGCTTTGCTTTTATAAGCCTTGAAGGTATATTTGCAACACTTATAGGGCACTTCGCTTATTACTATGCATTAAAAATCGGTGAGACTTCAAAAGTTGTTCCGATAACATCTGCTTTTCCGCTAATAACAGTTGTTATTTCCATTATGTTTTTATCGGAAAAACTTACATTATATAAAGGCTCAGGCATCATACTTATAATTGCAGGAGTGTTGCTGCTTAGGCTATAATCACCATCTTCCGCTTGAGCCACCGCCACCGGAAGAACCTCCTCCAAAACCTCCGGAAGAGCTTCCGTGACTGCTGCCTGATGAGCTGCTGAAAGAAGAACCAGAAGAGTTCCCATAGCTGCTGCCTCCTCCACCTTGCCTAAATCTTTGAAGAGGAGGAATAATTATTATATCTATATCATTAAAACCGCAGAATAAGCATAGCCTTGTTTTCTCTGTCCTACCCGAAGATATGTAGGTAGGTTTTTCCAAAATTTTTTGCCAGGTTTTTAATTTTAATTTTTTACAATTAGGGCATCTGCGTTTTCTTATATTAATTTTTAAAGCCGGAATTGCTATCAGCAACCCCATAATAAGCCATGGCAGTATATTTACAGAAATAACAATTGCAATAATCATTCTTTCAAAAGCTTTTGTTTCAGAAAATCTTACTTTTGTTACAGAAGAAAAATCAGCTGAATAATCCAGGATATTTTTATCATACTCTAAATTGATTTCATTTGAAATTGCAATTACCCCGTTATAAATTCCTACTTCATAATTTTCTTCCCTGAATCTTGGAACAATAATATCATTTATAATATTTCCAGCCTCTATATCGGTAACAATTCCTTCAAGCCCATAACCAGTCTCGATTCTTAACTGCCTGTCCTGAATGGCAACGAGTAGAAGAACACCATTATCTTTATCCTGCTTTCCGATTCCCCATTTTTTAAAAAGCCTGACTGCATAATCCTCAATAGAATTACCTTCAAGACTATCAATAACTGCAATGCCTATTTCGCAGGTGGTTTCCTGCTCAACTTTCCTGACTATCTGCTCAATCTTTTCTAGCCCTTCTCTGCTGATTTTTCCCGTGTAATCATTAACAAATCCCGAATATTCCGGAAAAATTATATCTTCGCTTTTTTTTGAGCAAGAAATAAAAATAAAGATGCAATTCAGTAAAAGGAAAGTAAAAAGAATTACAAGCAATATCTTATTTGATTTTATTAAATTATTGCTTTTAATGTTCAAGATTAATGAAAATAAAAAAAATTGAATTATTAGTATAATTATTTTCTTTATTTAGTCATTTATCAATAAATTTATTGTTAAAAATATACCAATTAAGAAAATATCTGATTAAATGTAATATTGATAAAGACTTTCTTATAAAATATAATCAAAAATTAAGTTATACTTTTTTTATTTTCTCTAAGGCTTTTTTATTTAAACAATTAAGAGGTGAATTTAAATGTCTGAAATCAATAAATTGCTAATTGCCAAAGGTAAGAAAGAAATATTTTTATTCCCTAAAATGGCAAACAGACATGGATTAATAGCGGGGGCTACCGGAACAGGAAAAACAGTTTCCTTAAAAGTAATGTCAGAAGCTTTCAGTTCTATAGGTGTCCCGGTTTTTCTGGCTGATATTAAAGGAGATCTTGCTACCATCAGCCAGGCTGGGGGAGGTAACCCAAAAATTGATGACAGGATAAAGATGCTTGAGCTCAGTGATTTTGAATATCAGAGTTTTCCTACAATTTTGTGGGATGTTTTCGGCCAGCTGGGACATCCTGTAAGAACTACTATTTCAGAAATGGGCCCTCTGTTAATATCAAGACTTCTTGGATTAAATGATACGCAGACAGGAGTCTTGAATATTGTTTTTAAAGTAGCAGATAATTCAGGCATGATGCTCATCGATCTCAAGGACCTCAGGCATATGCTAAAATATGTTGGAGATAACTCTGCAGAATACACAACTGAATATGGAAACATATCAAAACAATCAATTGGCGCTATACAGAGAGGGCTTCTTGTGCTTGAAGAGCAGGGTGGAAATAATTTCTTTGCAGAACCTGCGCTTGATATAATGGACTTTATCAAAACTGATAAAAATGGAAAAGGCTATATTAATGTACTTTCATCAGAAAAATTATTCGAATCTCCTACATTATATTCCACATTCCTTCTGTGGCTGCTATCAGAATTATTTGAAGAACTTCCTGAAGTAGGCGATCTTGAAAAACCAAAAATAGTTTTCTTTTTCGATGAAGCTCATTTATTATTCAATGAAGCCCCTAAAGTACTTGTCGAAAAAATAGAGCAGGTTGTAAGGCTTATAAGATCAAAAGGGGTCGGGGTATATTTTGTAACACATAATCCCAACGATCTTCCAGATAAAGTACTCGGGCAGCTCGGCAACAGGATTCAGCATGCTTTACGGACGTATACGCCAAGAGAACAGGCAGCTGTCAAAGCTGCTGCTGATACTTTCAGGCAAAATCCCGAGCTTGATGTAATGCAGACGATAACTGAACTTAAAACGGGAGAAGCCCTTATATCTTTTCTTGATCAGGAAGGCCGTCCTTCAATTGTTGAAAGAGCTTTCGTACTTCCTCCTAAGAGCGTATTGGGAACTATTGAGCCCGAGCAGAGAAATGATTTAATAAGAAGTTCGATATATCACAATAAATATGAAGAAACTTTTGACAGAGAATCAGCCTATGAGATGTTAAAGAAAAAAATAGAGATGGCAGAAAAAGCAAGAGAAGAAGAGCTCGCTCAAATAGAAAGGGAAAAATCATATAGCAGTACATCGAGGCAATATGATTATGGCAGAAAAACTACTACCAAACGTAAGACTGATTCTGCAGTTACCAAAATGGCAAAATCTGCGGCAAGCTCGATAGGCAGAACAGTAGGACGTGAAATAATCAGAGGAATTTTCGGACTGATTTTAAAACGATAATAATAATTTATCAATTCAAAATTATTAGAATCCAAAATATCAATATAGGATTAATAAAATGATAATTGAAAAGAAAAAGTTAAAAAACGGATTTGAGCTGCCTCTATTCGGTTTTGGAACCTGGAGTATGGGAGGAAGGGATAAAAAGGATCCTTTAAATGATGACAAAGCAGATATAGCTGCAATAAGAACAGCTATAGAAATAGGTATTACCCATATAGATACAGCTGCATGGTATGCAGAAGGTCATTGTGAAGAAATAGTTGGAGATGCAATAAAAAATTATGATAGAACAGAAATAATACTAACAACTAAAGTGCCTCCGATGGAACTTCATTATAAAGATATAATATGTTCAGCAAAAAAAAGCCTTAAACGTCTGGGAACAGATTATATAGATATATATGTAATCCATAATCCTAATCCATATATTGACATAAGAGAGTCAATGGAAGCTTTTGATTACCTTCTTGATAAAAAATTAATAAAATATATAGGTCTTAGCAATTTTAATGTCAAGCAATTTGATGAGGCACAAAACAGCACGGATAATCCGATTGTATGCAATCACCTGCATTATAATTTAAAGCATCGGGGACCTTTAAGTGATGGTTCAATAGAATACGCGCAAAAGAATGATGTTCTTATCGTCGCCTGGAGACCTACGCAGAAAGGTTTTTTTGGACTTAACGATATAGAAATCCTTAATAAATTGAGTGAGAAATATGAGAAGACTCCTATACAGTTGGCTATTAACTGGCTGATTTCTCAAAAAAACGTAGTTACAATTTCAAAGTCAAGAAATATCAAACATCTAAAGGAAAATCTTGGAGCTATTGGCTGGGAAATGGAAAAAAGCGATATAGCTCTTTTGCAAAATAATTTTCCGGATACTGTAAATACTGTTGAGAATATAACTTTGGCAAAATTAATACAACCCGAATAAAATAATTTTAATTAACATCTTTTAAAGTAAATGAAATTCTCTTTCTTTGTTTGTCAATATCAATTACTTTTACATTTACTTTCTGATTCAATCTGACTACTTCGTTAGGGCTTTTTATAAATTTATCAGACATCTCAGATATGTGAATCAAACCGTAATCTTTTATTCCTATATCAACAAAAGCACCAAAATTAGTTATATTATTTATTATGCCGTTTAAAACCATTCCTATTTTAAGATCGTCTATGCTTAATATTCCGGTTTTGAATTCAAACTCATCCACATTTTCCCTTGGATCTCTCCCGGGCTTTGCAAGTTCCATTAAAATATCCTGCAAAGTCGGCAAGCCTACCTTGTCATCTATATAATCCTGCATTTTTATTTTTTCTTTTATTTTTTCATTTCCTATCATATCACTGACCTTGATTTTTAGATCTGAAGCAATTTTTTCAACAACATAATAACTTTCAGGATGGACGGCACTTCTATCAAGAGGATTTGCTCCATCTTCTATCCTCAAAAAACCAGCGCACTGTTCAAAAACTTTTTCTCCGAGTTTAGGGACATTTTTTAATTCATCTCTTGAAGTAAATGCACCTTTCTGCCTTCTATAATCAATGATATTCTGGGCAATTTTCGGTCCAAGCCCTGATACATACATGAGCAGATGTTTGCTGGCAGTGTTTAAATTGACTCCCACCATGTTCACGCAGCTTTCAACAACAAAGTCCAGGTTTTCTTTTAGCTTATTCTGGTTGACATCGTGCTGATACTGCCCCACTCCTATGGATTTAGGGTCTATCTTCACAAGTTCAGCAAGAGGGTCCATAAGCCTTCTGCCTATTGAAACAGCACCCCTAACGGTAACGTCATAATCAGGAAACTCTTCCCTTGCGACATCTGATGCAGAATAAATAGAAGCTCCGCTTTCACTAATAACAAATATTTTTATTTTTTTATTTTTTTGAAAAATCATACTGATAAATTCTTTGGTTTCTCTGCTTGCCGTTCCATTACCTATTGCAATAACTGCTATTTCAAATTTTTCAACCATTTCTTTTATCTTTTTTGCTGCTTCTTCTTTATTGTTTTGCGGTTCATTAGGATAAATAGTGTCATTAGAAACAAGATCTCCTTGTTCCTTTAGGCAGACTATCTTGCATCCAGTCCTAAAACCAGGATCAATCGCAAGTACCCTCTTTCTCCCTAAAAAAGGTGCAAGCAGAAGCTGTCGCAGATTGTCCGCAAAAACTTTTATGGCTTCATCATCCGCACTTTCTTTTGCTAAAACAGTTATTTCTGTTTCAAGAGATGGGCCAAGAAGTCTTTTATAAGAATCTCTTATTGCATCTTTTACCATTTCAGATGCTTTATTATTATTTTTGATTAAAAGCTGCTCCATTTTTCTAAAAA
>JAQVJB010000092.1 GCA_028695395.1 Actinomycetota bacterium
GAAAATAAAAGATTTATATACAAAATATAAATGGCTTTCTGTCATCTTCCGCCCATTAGCACCTTTTCTTTTAGTAGGATTGATAGCAACATTAATCCCCCAGGCTCTGGGAGGAGGCCACAAAATAGTAGATTTGCTTAATCAAAATACATTTTCATGGAAGTTTCTTTTAATTCTGCTGGCTGTTAAATTCTTATTTACAATGATAAGCTATGGTTCCGGAGCGCCGGGAGGCATATTCATGCCTTTGCTTGTCATAGGAGCAGTTGCAGGCGCTCTCATATCATTCTTGTTTTCAAACTACTTTAATTTCAATAATGCCTATATGAGCAGCCTGGTAATACTTTCAATGGCTGGATATTTTGCTGCCATTGTCAAAGCTCCCATAACAGGCATCGTACTCATTACAGAAATGACAGGTTCCTTCAGCCACATTCTTCCTCTGACTATAGTAGTAATGCTCTCATATATTATTTCTTCATCAGTGGGGACAAAACCGATATATGAATCTCTCCTGGAAAGAAGCCTTGTAAATGATGACTATGATAAATTCAAAATCAGAAAGGAAAGCAAAATCATCCTGGAAGCTTTTGTTTCTGTTCATTCCGAGCTTGACGGAGCTACCTTAAAAAAAGTATGCCTGCCACAGGATTGCCTGCTTATATCTATCAAAAGAGCTGGGACAGAAATCATTCCAAAAGGAGATACTGTAATCCAGGCTGGCGACCATATCCTGATTCTGGCTAATGAGGAAAATGTTCATAATATACATGACAAATTATCAAAGATAACCGGACATGGAGATATAAAAATCAAATCCGGCGGCTCTGATTTTTATAAAAAGCTTGTTAAAAAAATAAAAAAAGGCATAAACAAAATAGGAAAGCCTGATTAAGCTTAAGACCGATATTTATTCTATTCTTAAATGAACACATAAATAATGCATAATTTTTTACGTCCAATATATGATTTGCATGTCAAAGAATCAAATAATTAAAAAACTTCATTAATAAAAATAATTTTTTATTCTCCTGTACTTCCTGATCTGCTAAATGCAAGTATAGATGATGAAAATATTAGAACAGAAAAATATACATAAAAAGGAAACCAAATGAGCTCAATTATCTTTGCATCATTAAGAATTCTTGTAATTATAAAGACTGTAGTAGTAAATAAAATCGAAAATCCAAGTGTTATAAGCGAAGATTTTGTAAGGTCCTGGAATTGCTTTTCGTCATACCATTCCCTTATCCTTTCCCTGCATTTCATCACAAGCCAGTAGATTATTATAATGATATAGGGTATTACGGCCAGAAAGACAATGCCTACGCCCTTCTGGAATGCCCACAGAGGGAGGAATATAATACATGAAATTAAAAAAAGTATCCCGGAAATCCCGGAAATCAAACCTATGTACTGCGCATTAATAAAAATAGATTCATCTTTTACAACCGCTTCTTTTGTAATAAGACCTTTATTTTTCCTTATAATGCCTAAAAGCAGGAATATAAGTACGATAAAAAGAAAATGAAGACCCTGGCTTGAATATAAGACAATGAATTCATCAGGGAAACCAAAGATATATTCCTTAGAAATGTCGCTAAGCAAGGCATAATCTCCAAAAAGCATCAGTAAAGATATAATTGAGACAAAGAAAATAAAAGATTTTATGAAGCTATCCCTTTTAAAAAAACTCAGATCCATAAGTATCACTGCCAGGGCAAACAGGTGGAATATAAACAGTACCATATATGCTGCCACCACGAAATACTGAGCATCAGTAAATGACTTCTCCACTCCTATTCCTGTTATTATAGCTTTTCTTATAAGTTCAAAAAAAACAAAACTCATGGCAAGGCATAGTAATGAGATTATGCTTAATGGTAAGGTTATATTCCTGATAACTGTAAATTTTTTTGATTGCATATTTCTCCTTTCGGAAAAAATTCATTTAACATTTTTAATATTTCTTTTTTAGCGCTATTCCTTTTTAATATAGAAAACTTCCTCTACTGATTTTTCAAAAAAACCAGCTATTTTTAGCGCAAGAGCAACAGAAGGATTAAATTTCCCTGTTTCTATCGAATGAATTGTAAGACGCGTAACCCCCACTGCATTTGCAAGTTCCTGCTGAGATATCTCATCATGTTCAAATCTTAATTTTCTTAGATTATTCTCAAGCTTATAATTATCAGCCATTTTTATTTTATGATTAAATGTATATTATTATATACATAATATATATTTTTATATACTTTTGTCAAGCATTTAACAGAAAAAAATAATAATAGGAAAAGATAGGTAATATTAAAAAAAATAGCTTATCTATTAATAATAGGAGATGTTTATCCATCTGATAAAAAAGAGGGCATTTCTGCTTGGCTAATAAGAGGACATTTCTAAATGGCTGTTACAAAAAATAAAAAATTAATTGCAATTCTTTCATATAAAGATTAACATTACTTGTTTTGAAAATAATGTTACTAAAACCGATTATTCAGGATAAATAAATTTATGGAAATAAGAAATATAGCAATTATTGCCCACGTAGACCATGGTAAAACTACTCTGGTCGACTCACTATTGAGATTGTCAAAAACTCATCTAAGCAAAGAAATGATCGATGCTGAATGCATCCTTGACAGTAATGATATAGAAAGAGAACGCGGAATTACAATTTTCTCAAAAAATGCTTCTGTCATATGGAAAGGAGTAAAAATAAATATAATCGATACTCCGGGACATGCCGATTTCGGTGGCGAAGTTGAGAGAGTGCTGAAAATGGCTGACGGTTCCCTTCTCCTGGTAGATGCCAAAGAAGGCCCTATGCCTCAGACACGTTTTGTTTTAAAAAAGGCTCTTGAACTGAAGCACAAAATAATAGTTGTAATCAATAAAATAGACAAATCCGATGCAAATATCAATAATGCCCTTAATAAGACTTTTGATTTGTTCATTGAACTTGGAGCAGATGAGGAAACTGCAGAATTTCCGATTATTTACTGTTCTTCAAAAATGAGCAAGGCAGGACATAAATCAGATTTAAGGCAAATGAAAGATGTTTCCTCTCTGTTTGAAGAAATAATAGATAAGATACCTGCACCGGAATGCAATGCTGATGCCCCTCTGCAGATGCTTGTTACCTCCATAAACTGGGATAATTATAGAGGAAGAATAGCTAAAGGCAGAATCTATAATGGCACCATAAGGGCAGGTCAGGAAATAATGCATATAAACAGGGAAGGAAAAATGCAGAAATATAAGATTTCTTCTCTTATGAATTTCCAGGGCCTCTCACAGGTGGAAATTCCGCAGGCAAGTGCGGGTGAGATTATCGCTATCTCCGGAATACCTGATATAACAATCGGTGAGACAATTGCAGATATCGATAATCCTGTTGCTCTTCCGCTATTAAGCATTGAAGAGCCTACTGTAAAAATGAATTTTGATATAAACACTTCCCCATTTGCCGGAAAAGAAGGAAAATTTACGACTTCAAGGCAAATAAGAGAGAGATTATATAAAGAGCTTGATAATGATGTAGCACTTATGGTTGAAGATAATCCTGAAGGCGGCTGGGTAGTATCAGGAAGAGGAGAGCTTCATCTTGCAATATTCATCGAACGTCTCAGACGTGAAGGTTATGAATTCCAGGTAGCACAACCGCAGGTAATAGTAAAAATTATTAACGGGCAGAAGATGATACCTTATGAAGAAGTTTTTATCGAGGTTCCAGAACAGCACTCCGGAGCAGTCATTCAGAAACTTGGAAATAGATCAGGCATAATGAAAAAAATGGATTTAAGGGATGGAATTGCCCATATTGAATTCATAATACCCACAAGAGGTCTTTTCGGATACAGGAGGGAATTTATGACAGATACCCGTGGCCTTGGGATAATGAATACTCTTTTTTATAAGTATATGCCTGAAAAAAGTGAATGGAAGGAACGCGACAGAGGTTCTCTTGTGGCTTTTGAGACAGGAACTACAAGATTATATGGCCTTACCAACGTACAGGACCGCGGAGAACTATTCTATGGTCCGGGAGTAAGTGTCTACAGAGGACAGGTTGTCGGCCAGAACTCTAGGAATAATGATATCTGGGTAAATATCTGCAAGGAAAAACAGCTTTCCAATATGCGATCAAAAGGTGAGGGAACTTCCGAGCATTTCAATGTCCCAAGATCAATGTCTCTTGAAGACTCGCTTGAATATATCGATGGAAGCGAACTTGTAGAAGTGACTCCCAAGTCTGTAAGAATTAGAAAAATCGCCCTAAGTCAATAAATCAATTAAATAATGATATTCTGGTTAAGCTGAAGACAGAAGAGCGCTGGCAGGCAAGTTATAAAAGATAACATTTATACATTCTTCCTGGCTAATACAGTTATAAAATATTGCTTGAATAAAAAAACCGCAGAATATAAAATAAAAAACCAGTACTGTTATCTTACTGTTTAACAGAAGGTTCTTTTAATCTTGAATATCATTTTGTTTTTAAAGATTTTAAAAATTTTCAGAATTATAAATTTAAAATCATAATTTTTGACTTTATTTATGCTTAAAGTAGAAAAAAGAACAACATCATTTTTATTTATAGGTCTTATTTATATCATTGCTTTCTTTATAGCTTATCTTTTTTATTATCTCACAAAAAGCTCCCACATACTTGTTTCAACTTTTATTGCAGACGTAGCGGCAACTATAGTAGTCTGGGGTTTCGGACTTCTTTTCGGTAATGCCAGTGCATATGATCCGTATTGGAGTGTAGCCCCTATCGCTATTATCGTTTTCTGGATAATTATACTAAATCAGGCTTTTAACTGGATACATCTTTTCTTTTTAGCTGCTATTTTTATATGGGGTTTAAGACTCACTATGAACTGGGCAATAAGGTGGAAAGGATTTACCCATCAGGACTGGCGCTACACAATGCTTAAAAACAAAAATCCGGGATTATGGTTTTTTACAAATCTTATAGGAATCAATCTTATGCCGACAATTATAGTTTATCTTGCGCTTATTCCTGTTTATTTCGGCCTGATTGCCGGCAAAACTTTTGATGCAAGCATAATTTCGGTATTAGGACTTGCTATCTGTCTTGGAGCAGTGATAATGCAATTAATTTCGGACTTTCAAATGGACAGATTTAAAAATAATAACAGTCAAAGAGACAGGCATATTGACAACGGACTTTGGAGATACAGCAGGCATCCCAACTATTTTGGAGAAGTATCCTTCTGGTGGGGCATATGGATTATTCAGCTTGGCGCTGATTTAAGAACACTCATTACCGTGATAGGACCTATTGCAATGACCCTTTTATTTTTATTTATAAGTATTCCAATGATGGAAACGCATATTACATCTTCAAAACCCGGCTATAAGATTTATAAAAAACAAGTATCGATATTAATACCCTGGTTTAGGTATAAGCAGAGGGATGCATGATTTGGCTCTATAATTTAATTTCACTGAAATTTTCTTAAAGCATCTTCATATTTTTTAAAAAATATTTATGTTATTTAATAATATATTAAATATCCTGGCTTAAAATAAAAAAAGTTTGAAAACTTAATAGTTATAAAACGTCAAAAAAAGAGAAAGATTAATATATTAGTTTTCAGTTAAATAAAAGATATTCTATATAAAATGCATTTTAATAATAAAATCATAAATCAAATTAATCTATTATTAAACCAGATTATACGTCCCTGGAAGGTGAAAGCAGATGTGTGAATTATGCATGAAGCATGGCGCTGGCGGAAAATGGTATCTTAATGCAAAACATTACTCCGATGAAGTTGTAAAAAAATACGGGCTTTACGACTTTCTTCTGGAGCAGTACAAGAATTTTGAACAAATGTCTGTAAGAAAAGTAAATGGCTTCAGCCCGGTAGGAATGGATTACAAAATGAGGATGCCAATTATAGGAAGATTGATAAAAAATATGGCAGGCAGCATGTTGAACAGGCAAAGTTTTCCTAAAGATCCGTTTAAGCCTGAAAGCCATATTGGGCAGGTTGTCCCTCTGGAAGATGCAATAGCGATAATTGAAGAATGCGCAGCAGAACCTATTATAGAAAAAAACTGTATGTGCAGATATATGACAAGAGGTGAAAAAGAAGCCTGCTGCATAAATTTTGGAGTAATGTCTGAGGTAATAAGCCAATTGCCGCGATTCGTTCCTGAAAAGGATAAATTCCACCTTACCAAAAAAGAAGCAGTTGAGAGATTCATATCTCACAATAAAAAAGGCTATATAGGGACGATATGGTTTGGCCCCTTCCCTTATATAAATAATCTTTGCTCTTGCCAGAACCCTGAATGTGCGGGAATCAGACCAAGAGTAGATTTTGGGATAATGTCAATCCATAAAGCAGAGTATGTCATTGCACTTGATAGTAGCAGATGTGATGACTGCGGAGCGTGTGTTATAAAATGTCCGTTCAACGCAATCGAAAAAGATCCTGCTACAA
>JAQVJB010000012.1 GCA_028695395.1 Actinomycetota bacterium
GACGCTCTTCCGATCTCATCTAAAGCCTCCCCAAAATCCTTGTAAGTCTTAATCATTTTTATCTTGTAATCCTCACTATACACGTTTACATTGATGTAATTGTTTGCACTATATCGGATTATAACATAATATTTATAAAATGGTAAAAAATTGTTGACAAGCAGGGGAAAAGGGTTTATTATTTAATCATTGACAATCAAATAAACAAATAACTTGATTACATTGTAGTAAAATTAATTTGACATAATATATATTATCGGTACTAATACTAATCTAATCTTGTCCTGAGCTCCCGAAGCCATTTTCACCTCTGTCCGTGTTTTCCAATTCATCAGTAAAAATAATTTCTGCTTTTTCAACTTTCAATAAAACAAGCTGGCAAATCCTGTCACCTTTTTTAATTATAAAGTTGTTCTTGCTGTCAAGATTTATAAGTATTGCTTTTATTTCTCCTCTATAACTGCTATCGATTAATCCAGGTGTATTAACAAGCGATATCCCGTTTTTAATAGCCAGACCTGATCTTGGCTGAACAAAACCTGCGTAGCCTCGTGGAATCTCTATTCTTATTCCAGTAGGAATAAGTTTTCTTTCGAATGGCATTAAAATAGCATCAGTGCTGCTTCTAAGGTCTAATCCTGCATCTCCTTCATGAGCATATTCAGGATAAATGAGTGTTTTATCCAAAATCTGTATTCTTATTTTCATTTTTAAATATTTTATAAAGTAATAATATTAATATTAATGGACATTATATCTGCATATCGGATTTATTTTAATACAAATATATTATCAGTTAGAAGCTATCACAGGAATAATGATTGCCTTTCCTAAAAAATTATCTTCTTCTCCTATCTTATTTATCTTTTTTACTTCAGCCAAGAAATCAAATCTGTTATCAATGCTATGATTTTTATAAATAACTTCTTCCAGCTGATGCTTGCTTTCAAATATTACTGTTTCATATCTCAGAATATTATTTTTCCCTGTAAATTTAGAAGTATTTGTAAGAATTGCAATAGCAACAAGTGAAAAAACAACTATAAGCGTTATTAAATAAATTGTTTTTATAAATTTAGCATTTTTATACATTCTTACCGCCTCTTTACATATTTCATTACATATTTTTGCATAATCGATATATCAAAAAAGCGAACACATGTTCGTAAACTTAATTATATACGAACATGTGTTCGTGTCAATATTTTTTTCTATTTTCTTTTAATAATCAGAAAACTTTGTTAAGATAACGCATTATTATCATAAAATCGGAGTTTTATATGTCAGAAATAGGCGCTTATTTTTCTGAGAATATCGGGAAAATATTGTCTACTTTATTTACAGCTATGACTCCTATTGGAGAACTAAGAGCTTCTATCCCATTAGGCCTGGGCGTTTACAAGCTTGATATCTACAGCACTATTATATTTTCAATCATCGGAAACTTCATTCCGGCGATAGTTATTGTTTTCGCTTTAGACCCGATATCAAAATTTTTAATGAAAAGATTCAAGATTTTTGACAGATTTTTTACCTGGTTATTTAATAGGACAAGAAAAAAATATTATAAAAAATTTGAAAAATATTCTGGTTTTGCATTAATTACTTTTGTAGGAATCCCCCTCCCTGTTACAGGAGCATGGACCGGTGCGGTGATTGCCTTTGTCTTCGGCATACCCCCTAAGAAAGCCGTCCTGGATATTTTTCTTGGCATCCTTATGGCAGCAACAATAGTTACAATTATCTTTAAAACTGTAGGATATGTAAGTTTTATAACTGGCTGAGAAAAAAGCTTGGATGAATTTTCTTTAATAAAAATCAGTACTACTATTTACTTTTATTTGTTAAAATTGTTTTTGTTCATATTTTATTTTTTTTAATAATACTGAATTAAAATTAATCATTTATTATATTTAAGGAGGAAAAGTGGCTGAGGTTTTTTATGACAAAGATATTGATATCAGCATTATCGAAGGTAAAAAAATTGCAATAATCGGGTTTGGAAGCCAGGGGCATGCGCATGCACAGAACCTTAGAGAAAGCGGAATGAGCGTAATAGTAGGAGAACTTGAAGGAAGCAAAGCATGGAATTCAGCAAAAGAAAAAGGTTTTGAAGTATTTACCGCTGATAAAGCTGCTGAACAGGGAGAAATTATTACGATTCTTGTAAACGATGAGCTTCAGAGAGATCTTTTTTATAGATATATAGAACCTAATCTCAAAGCTGGCAATGTCCTTGTTTTTGCACATGGATTTAATATCCATTATTCACAGATAATTCCGCCGGAAAATGTTGATGTTATAATGATAGCGCCTAAAGGCCCGGGCCACATTGTCAGAAGGATGTATACCCAGGGAAGCGGCGTTCCATCAATTATCGCCGTGGAGCAGGATTATTCAGGTAACGGTTTGAAAACCGCTCTTGCTTATGCAAGAGGTATCGGTGCCGGAAGAGCTGGAATTATAACTACAACTTTTAAAGAAGAGACCGAAACAGATCTTTTTGGCGAGCAGGCTGTCTTATGCGGCGGTTGCACTGAACTTATAAGGGCAGGTTTTGACACTCTTGTAGATGCAGGATATCAGCCAGAAATAGCTTATTTTGAAGTTCTTCATGAATTAAAATTAATTGTAGACCTTATTTACGAACACGGTATTTCAGGGATGAGATACTCTATAAGCGATACTGCAGAATATGGTGATCTGGTTATGGGCAAAAAAATAATAACAGAAGAAACAAGAAAAAATATGAAAAAGATTCTTTCCGATATCCAGGACGGTTCTTTTGCAAAAGAATGGATTCTTGAAAATAAAGCAGGAAGGCCTGTATTTAATGCTTTAAGAAAAAAAGAAGCAAATCATAAAATAGAAGAAGTAGGCAAAGAACTGAGAAAAATGATGTCATGGATAAATAAAAGTGGAAATCTTGAATAAAGTTATAATAATTAATCTAATTTCAGGTAATGTTTTTTTAAATTAATTTTAAATATGAAAAGCAAACATATGTTTGCTTTTCATATTTTTTTAGCTATAATATGATTAATATATAAATACATATTTACACAATTTTAAGTTAATGAATACAGATATTAGCGAGAAACAAAAGAAAATACTTGATTTTATAGCAGACTACATTAAAGAATCAGGATACCCCCCTACTGTTAGAGAGATAGCTTCAGCAATAGGTCTTAGTTCATCAGCAACTGTACATGCACATTTATCTAAATTGGAAAAATTAGGTTATATAAAAAGAACAAAAGGCAGCTCAAGATCTATCGAAATAATTAAAAATAGGTATAAAAGCAAGTTAAATGAAAATGAAATCAATAATAATATAGTACTTCTTCCTGTTGTCGGTAATGTTGCTGCCGGAAAACCTATACTGGCTGAAGAAAACATTGAAGAATATTTCCCTGTCACCAATGATTTTATAAGCGATTTTAATAATGTTTTTATGCTTAAAGTTAAAGGTGACAGTATGATAAATGCAGGCATACTGGATAGGGATTATATTATTGTAAGAAAGCAAAACATAGCAAAGAACGGTGAAATCGTGGTTGCCCTTATTGAGGATGAAGCAACGGTGAAAAGATTTTTAAAAACTGATAAAGTAATAAAATTATTACCTGAAAATGATTATATGAAACCAATTACACTAAAAGAAGTAGACATAGTCGGAAAAGTAATCGGCGTTCTAAGAAAGTATTTTTAGAGTTTTATCCTTCATTTCCTTCAATTTTACTTATTACAGTATTTTTATATTCTTCTTTTGATGTCATAGATACAAGTTTATTGAATATCCTGTAATTGCATCTTGACTTTATTTTTATAATATTATTATCATACTCTTTATCTAAGACCCTGCAATTTTCATATATATAAGACTCAAATCCGGTTTCTTCATAAGGTATTTCAATATTAAAAATAATGTCGTTAGCAGAAATTATGTTTAAGACGGCTTTCCGCAGTTCATCAAAACCTATATGATTTTTTGCTGATATAAATGCAGATTTTTTATATTTGATTCTTGCTTCATTTATCAATAAGTTATTGCCTATAATATCTATCTTATTGAATACAATATAGATTTCCTTATCTTTTACCTGTAATTCATCAAGCACTTTCTTGACACTTATTATGTGCTTTTCATAATTTGGATTACTAATGTCAACTATTATCAGTAACAAGTCTGCTTTTATTACTTCTTCCAGCGTCGATCTGAACGCTGCTATAAGTTGGTGTGGAAGTTTTTCAATGAAACCGACCGTATCAGAAATAGAAGCTTCTATAAATTCAGATAATTTTAATTTTCTTGTTGTCGAATCAAGCGTAGAAAACAGCATGTCTTTCTCAAGTACATCTGAATCTGTTAGAGCATTAAGCAAAGTCGATTTACCGCTATTCGTATAACCCACAAGAGCAATTTTAAATATTCCAGATTTTTCCCTTGACTTTCTTTGAGTCGATCTTTGCACGGAAATATCTCTTATCTTTTTTTCAAGTAGCCTTATTTTTTCCCTTATCTTCCTTCTGTCAACTTCCAGCTTGGTTTCTCCGGGCCCCCTTGTCCCTATTCCTCCACCTAGCCTTGAGAGCATCACACCCTTTCCTCTTAGTCTTGGAAGAAGATAATTAAGCTGAGCAAGTTCTACCTGTAATTTACCCTCTTTGCTCATTGCTCTTTGCGCAAATATATCCAGTATAAGCGCAGTCCTGTCTATAACCTTCACTTTGAGTTTATCTTGTAAATTTCCCTGCTGGGTAGGATTTAATTCATCATCAAATATTACAAGGTCTATTTCTTCAGATTTGACGATTTCTTCCAATTCTTCGAGCTTTCCGGTACTGATATAATATCTTGAATTGATTCTTTCCTGTAAATGTGTCACTACTTCCGCCACATCTGCTCCGGCGCTCAATACAAGATTTTTTAATTCTTCAATATTATCTTGCAAATAAGCATTATTTATAAAATTACGTTCAGATAAGTTTGCAGATTTTAGTTTTATAAAAACCAGTAAAGATCTTTCTTTTTTGCTTTTTGTTATTTCAAAAGACATTACTTATCCTATCAATTGCCTCTTCGAGCCTTTCATCAGAAATCGTTAAAGAAATCCTGAAAAATCCTTCTCCACATGAGCCGTAGGCGCTACCCGGAGTTACAACAACTGAAGCCTTGTCAAGCAATAATTTGGCAAAAGAAGCAGATGAGTATCCCTCAGGCACTTTTGTCCAGATATAAATAGTGTTGCCTGATTTAAAATAAGATAACCCTATTTTGTCAAGCATATTGCAGACTTTTACCCTTCTTCTATTATAGACTTCATTATTTTTTGAAATTAATCCGTCATAATTATCTAATGCTTTTGCAGCCGCATATTGGACTGCATTAAAAACTCCGCTGTCAACATTAGATTTATATTTCCCCAGGCTTTTTATTGCAGAGCTGTTTCCGACAGCAATGCTAATCCTCCACCCTGTCATATTAAATGTTTTAGAAAGAGAGTAAAACTCTATGCCGGTTTTTTTTGAATCTTTTGCATTTAAAAAACTTACAGGTTTATTGCTCTGGTCTGAATAAATATCACCATATGCATTATCATGGCATACAAGTATTTCATTTTCTAAAGCAAAATCTGTAAGTTTTTCAAAAAAATCTAGCCCGCAGCCTGCACTAGTAGGATTATTTGGATAATTTGCATGTATTATCTTTGCATCCTTTGCATTTTCATTATTTATATTACTAAAATCAATAAGATAATCATTTTCTTCTCTTAAGGGAATGGTCACTGTTTTTCCGCCGGCAAACATTGTGCCTATTTTATAAACCGGATAAGAAGGATCCGGGGCAAGTACTGTTTCTCCAGGATTAACAAAAGTATACGCAATATTTGCTATTCCTTCTTTCGAACCCCACAGTGAAATAACTTCACTATCAGGATCGATATCTACATTAAATCTTCTTTTATAAAAATTTGATGCAGCTATTTTCAGTGCTTTTAGTCCATAACTTGAAGGATATCTGTGATTTTCCGGATTATCTGCCTGTTTCTTAAGCTCTTCTACAATGATATCAGGAGTTTTTATATCCGGGTCGCCTATCCCAAGGCTGATAATATCAAAGCCCTCATCTTTTTTCTTTTTAATTATTTCATCTATTTCTGCAAAGAGATAAGGTGGTATAGAATTAAGTCTTTCTGATTCTTTAAAAACCATTATTTATTTTCCTTTCATGCAATATTATCTAAGAAATATTCACCATCAAACACATAATCGACTTTACCCTTGAGAAAAACACTATCGGATGCCTTGCCGGACCAGCTTATAAACAATATGCCGCCCTTAAGGTTTACAATGACTTCTTTCGGTTTTATTTTACCAAGAACAATCGATGCCGCTGCAGACGCGCAGGCTCCTGTCCCGCAGGCAAGAGTTTCTCCGCATCCTCTTTCCCATACACGCATGCCTATTTCATTAGCTGAACCGATTTTTATAAATTCTACATTAGTTTTTTTTGGAAAAATTACAAAATTTTCTATTGCTGGCCCGATTTTTTCTAATTCTATGTCTTCCAGATTTTCATTTTCAGCAATAAAAATTACGCAATGGGGATTCCCCATGGAAATACAGTTTAATTCATAGGTTTTGCCGGATATATTAAAATTTTTCCTGAAAAACAAATCATTTATTGTATTGAATTCTCCAAAATAACTATCATCTTGTTCTTTATGCAAAATCATTTCTTTAGCAGCTGTCGGATCTACTGGTATTTTTTCGGCTTCAAATATAGGAGCACCCATATCAACTTCTATAAGCCCCACTGTTTTATTCTTAATCAGTTGGAATTTTATTTTTTTTAATCCTGCCCTTGTCTCTATGTTAATTTCTTCTTTCTCGATTATATTTTTTTCAAATGCAAATCTTGCCATGCACCTGATGCCATTTCCGCACATTTCAGCAAGCGTTCCATCGCTATTATAGTAGTCCATGAATAAATCCGCAGACTTTGATTTTCTTATAATTATTATTCCGTCGGCACCGATACCGAAATGCCTGTCACACAATAATTTTATCTGGCTATCTGAAAAAGATATTTCTTTTTTTGTAGAGTCGATAAGAATAAAATCATTCCCCTGGCCTGTCAGTTTGGAAAATTCAATTTTTTTCATAATTTACCTTTGAATTTATTATATTTATAATATTTATAATTAATTCTGATTGACTGAGATTGTCTTCAACATAAATCCAGTTTATACGATTATCAGCCTTAAACCATGTTAATTGCTTTTTTGCAAGATGCCTTGTATTCTTTTTAATTTCCTTCACGGATTCATCAAAAGTTATCTCTTTGTTCAGATATCTTATAAGCTCTTTGTATCCTATCGCCTGGGTAACGCTATTACATTCTGAATATCCTTTTTCATAAAGTATCTTTACTTCATCTAGGAGACCTTTTTTCATCATTTCGTTTACTCTATTTTCAATATTCTCATATAGAGCTTTTCTTTCAGTATTCAATCCTATCATAACACAATTATATATTGATTTTCTTTTATCCCAATTATTTAAATAATCAGAATATTTTCGTTTGGTGCCATAGCATACGGCTAGTGCCCTTATTATTCTTCTTTCATCATTTTTATTTATTTTTAAAGAATATTCATTATCCAGTTTTTTTAATTCTTTATAAAAATAATCTAGGCCTTTTATTTTTATACCATTTCTTATTTCCATTTTTATTTTATCACAAGCTTCAGGAGCATACATAAGGTCGTCTATGATAGCCCTTATATGAAGACCGGAACCACCGGCTATGATTGGCACTTTATTCTTATTAAAAAATTCATTTTTAATAATGTTTCTTGCAATATCTCTGAATTCAACAGCTGTCATCCTGTAATCTGGATCACAAATATCTGTCATGAATTGTTTTATTGAAAATTCTTCAGTATCCCGTTTATCAGTTCCAATATTCATATATTTAAAAGCCTGCATAGAATCTGCTGACACAATATCTGTTTCAAGCAATAGTGCTAAATTTAAAGCTGCTTTTGTCTTTCCGCTGCAAGTAGGCCCGCATATTACTACTACAGCCTTAGTGTCAATAAGCTTTTTTTTAAGAATTCTTATTCCTTTTTTTTCAATTAAATCCTTTATTAAAAAATTATTTTTTATAATTTTCATTTATAATTTATACTTTTTTTCCTATTAAATAAAATGATTTTGCTTCAGTAATCTCTACATCTATCAATTTTCCAATAAGCTCATCGTCATCATATTTTAAATTCACCAAGGTATTGTCTTCAAGTCTCCCTTCGAGTTCGCATCTAGGTCCATTACCTTCCAGTAAAACCTTATACTTACAGCCAATCTTTGATTGATTTTTTTCCATAGATATTTTGTTCTGAACATTAACAAGTTCCGTGAACAATGCTTTTTTTACACTTAAAGGCATATTGTCCTTAAAATCAGCTGATTTTGTTCCTTCCCTTTTTGAATAAATAAATGTAAATGCTCTATCGAAACGGATTTTCTCTATCATATCCAGGGTATCATAAAAATCTTTTTCTTCTTCACCCGGAAAGCCTACGATAATATCTGTCGTAATGGAGCATTTTTTTATTTTCTTTCTTATTTCTTCTGTCAATAGCAAAAAAGCCTCTCTTGTATAATGCCTATTCATCAACTTTAAAATCTTGTTTGAACCAGACTGTAAAGGTAAATGTATATGAGGCATTATGTTCTCCTTTTGAGAAATTACATTAATTAATTCTTTCGAAAGGTCTTTAGGGTGGCTTGTCATAAACCTTATTCTTTTTAATCCGCTTATTTCAGATACCCGCTCAAGTATTTCAGAGAATGTAATAGGTTTATCAAGGTCTTTGCCATAGGAATTCACATTCTGGCCCACAAGCGTTATTTCCAATATGCCTGTTTCAACAAGTCTTTCTATATTTTCCAGAATCACTTCAGGTCTTATTGATATTTCTTTTCCCCTCACAAAAGGTACAATACAATATGAGCAGAAATTATTACAGCCTATTGAAATAGGAATATAAGATTTAAAACTATAATTTTTTTTAAATTTTTTAAGATCATAATCAAATCCTTCATCAAGAATACTGCATATACTTTTATTATCATTCAGTCTTTTTTGAATCATAGACGGTATGCTTGAAATATTATGAGTCCCAAAAACTATGTCTACAAACGGGAAATCTTTAATTATCTTCTCTTTAAGATTCTGCGCAGTGCATCCTCCTACACAAATAAGGAGATCAGGATTCTTTTCCTTATATCCCTTATATCTTCCAAGATGTCCGTAAAGTTTATTTTTAGCTTTTTCTCTTACGGCACATGTATTAATTATTATTAGGTCTGCCTTGCTGACATCATCTTCTTTTCTATAATCCATTTCTTCAAGAAGAAATTCAATTCTTTCAGAATCAAATTCGTTCATCTGGCAGCCGAAAGTTTCAATAAAATATTTTTTCATAAATAATGATTTTAATAGATGTATAAGCCTAAGGCAATATGCAGTTATTCCATAGGTTTGGTTTCAACAGTCAGGACTATAGCTGTTTTTGTTTCTCCATTGACTTCAATATCTTTAAAAAAAGGTATGCATATGACTTCTTTGCCTGTTGGAGCTATATACCCTCTTGCTATTGCAATACCTTTTATTGTCTGATTCAGTGCGGCAGCTCCGATAGTCTGTACCTGGACCCTTCCTTCTTCCCTTATTATGCCCGCAATAGCGCCAGCTATGGAATTAGGCCTTGTATTTGCAGAAACTTTAAGTATCTTCATTTCTTTACTATCAATTTATTTCTTCAAGTTCTATATTTATTTGTATATTATTATTACTTCTTTTTACTGTAAAATTATTCTTTGCTTTTAGAAGATGCTTCTTTCCTTCTTTATTGATTCTTTCTAGTAATATATCTATTATATACTTAATTTCATCATCTTCAAATCTTGCAGATAATTTTTGATCTTCATATATTTTTAAACTATATTGCCCCTTTTCCTTGCTTTTTTCATCAGCATCAGAAAATCCATTATTTTTTTTCTGGTTTGAATGCGCCAGCTGTTTAAGATCTATCGGATTTAAAGGTTCAAATTCCTCATATATAATACGCTGTATGCTTCTGTCAGATATATTCATATTAAAAAAGCTGCTGCAGATAGCGGAAAGAACATTATAATTATTGGTAAGGCATGGATAATAAAGCAATTTTAAATCTTTATGCATCTTTATATATTGTTTAACCTCTTCAAAATCATTATATTTTGGAAGTGAATCAAAAATATTTTCTGATTTAGCCTTGCTCCTCAAGCTTAATATTACCTGAGAAGGTGCTCCATAATAAAGATTTATATCCTGGTTCTGAAGTTTAAATTCTACAAGGCTTTTTGGAATATTGTTTAAGCCTCCGATTATATTTATATTCCCATCAAGTTCAACAATCTCTGGAAATACTGACTGGTCTTTTTTCTCAGGGACTTTGTTGAGATCTACTCTTAAAAAAAATGAACTACCTGAATCAATATCAGAAAAAGTAAGTATTATTTCTTCAGTATTCAGTTTGATTGAAAATAATGCCATTCCTCTTCCGTGAAAACCATAAATGTCTTTACGGGCATTTTCAAGCTTGGAAGTCACTCTTGCTTCAAAAATAAGCCTTTGGAGATTTGGGGGAATCCCATTACCATCGTCTATAAAATGTATTATTCTTTCGGAATCACCGACTTTTTTTGTAGCAATATAAATATTAAAAGCATCAGCATCTCTGCTGTTTCTTAAAAGTTCAACAATAATATCTTCAACACATTTAATATCCTGAAGGGCTTGTCTTCTTTCGGCTTCAGTAATTCTTAGCCTAACATAACCGCTACCAAGATCCTGCTCAATATTTTCAATATTTTTAAGCCCTAATTCAGATAAGAAATTTTTGATATCTGAATTATTTTGCATAATCTACAGCACGGCTTTCTCTTATAACTGTTACCTTTATCTGACCTGGATATTCCATCTCCCCTTCTATTTTTCTTGCAATATCTTTTGCAAGGACTAGTGAAAGGTCATCATTTATTTCCTCTGGTTTTACAATTACTCTTATTTCTCTTCCTGCCTGGATTGCATATGCTTTTTCTATTCCTTTAAAATCTGTCGCTATTTTTTCAAGACTTTCAAGTCTTTTTATATAGCTTTCAAGCGTTTCTCTTCTTGCGCCAGGCCTAGCACCTGAAATAGCATCTGCGACCTGTACAATTATGTCAAGAAGTGTTTCCGTTTCAATTTCACCATGATGAGCTTCTATTGAATGAACGATTTCTTCATCTTCATGAAGCCTTTTAGCCAATTCTGCCCCTATTATTGCATGTGAACCTTCAATATCATGTGTTAGTGCTTTTCCTATATCATGCAGGAGACCTGCTCTTTTTGCTTTTTTAATATTTGTGCCCAGTTCAGAAGCGATTATCCCTGCTACGAATGCAACTTCTTTTGAATGCATTAGTACATTCTGGCCGTAGCTGGTTCTGTATTTAAGACGGCCTAGTACCTTTATAAGACCGGGATTTATTTCTGAAATACCTGTGTCAAATATTGCCTGTTCGCCTTCAACTTTTATTTCATTATTTATAAGTTTGCTTGCTTTTTCGTACATCTCTTCAATCCTTGCCGGATGTATTCTTCCGTCAATTATCAGATTTTCAAGAGTCACTCTTGCAATTTCTCTTCGAACCGGGTCAAAAGATGATAATATGACAGCTTCAGGAGTATCATCAACTATTATATTTATGCCCGTAAGATTTTCAAAAACCCTGATATTCCTTCCTTCCCTACCGATTATCCTGCCTTTCATCTCATCACTAGGAAGGTTTACAACAGAAACAGTAGTTTCAGCTACATGCTCTACAGAGCACCTTTGAATAGCCTGAGCTATAATTTTCCGTGCTATTTTATCTGATTCTTCTTTTGTCTGGGCTTCGATTTTCTTAATCTCTTTTACTGATTCAAATCTTGCTTCCTCTTCCATTTTCTTTAAGAGAATTGCTTTTGCCTCTTCCCTCGTCAGTTCTGCAATTGCTTCAAGTCTCAGCAATTCTTTTTTTAATATTTCATCAAGTGAATGTTTTATCTCATCGATTTCCTTTTCTTTGCCCATTATGGTCTGTTCTCTTTTTTCAAGAAAAGAAACTTTCTTTTCCATTGTCTCTTCTTTTGACAGAATCCTATTTTCAAGTTTCTGAAGTTCAAATCTCTGTCTCTTGATATCTTCATCTGATCTTAATTTTATATTGGCTATTTCTTCTTTACCTTCTGCTATAGCTTCTTTTTTTAAAGTCTGAGCTTCTTTTTGCGCATCCTCAAGCATTCTTTTTGCATTCTGTTCAGCAGAATTAACTTTAGCATCTACCAATATTTTACGGTAATAAAATCCACCTACAAAACCTGCAATAACAATAACGGCTCCTATGCCAATAATTTTCAATACTTCTAACAACATCGGTACCAATCCTTTCATAAAAAAAACCGAGCATATCTTTGCTCGATTTTCTATTGCACGGTTATTCTTATAAATTTATATTAAATTTGAAATATATTTAACCTATATATTTATCAATAAAAAATTAATATTTAAATTTTTCTTTATCATATTTATATGAAAATTAACTCAGCTCTTTCTAAAATATATAAAAAGCAATATTTAAATAAAAGCCGATAAGTGCAAAATAAAAAATCAAGCAAACATAATTATAATTAATTTAGAAAACATTTTATATTTTAGCACAGATTTAGTCAAGAATATTAGAATATTAAACATCTATTGATATTATGCTTATATCATCACTTGTAATTATTTTTATATTGCTGCTATTGCAGAATTTACACTTTCCCAATTCATTTAAGGATGACTCAAATTCAGATTCGCAATCCAGGCATATCGCTTTTAAGGTATCTTTTTTAAACACAAGACAACAATTCTTAAATAGCGGATCATCTTTTGACAAAAATTCAAAATAAAATTGAACTGACTCTTTTTCAACGCCTCCAAGAGGATTTAAAAGCAGATTTATCTTCTTTATGTTCTTTAACTTTTTTTCATCAGCTATCTTTTTTAGTATCGATATTATAGAGCTCGTAATCGAAAATTCATGCATAATCTTATAAACAGGTATTAAAGAATTCTATTATTTTTTTTTCAGCTTTTATTACTATATCATCAAACTCTGGCTTCATCTTTTCAGACAAGTCTGAAGACAGTGTTTTAATATCAAATGGTGAAACGGCAATTATTATCAGTTCAGGCAAATCATTTAAGATTGAAAGTACTTTTACAGTATCTATAAACTTAAGTTGATGAAGCGAGTAATTCTTATTACTAATGCTTTTTTGCAAATCTTCCATTTTTAAACAGTACATGCAACCCGGTTCAGCATCTTTTGCAATCATGCAGTCTATTATAACCATTTTTTCCAATTCAGGATTAAGATAATAATCAATTTCAAATGAAGAAGTACCTAGGTCTGCATATATTGTATTCTTTATATTGTTTCTTTTTTTCAATTCCTCGATTATATGTATGCCTATACCTTCATCAGAAAACAATATATTCCCAAGGCCGATTATAATATTCATTTAAGAAGACTTCTTTATGATATGCTTTTCCCAGCCGGTAATGACTGATTTATAAAAATCCATTATTTTTGGCCCTGTCGAACCAAGGTAAATGTGTGCAATTACGGTAATTGTAAATATCCAGCAAAGTATAAAATGTATAAATTTTATGTTTTGAAGGCCTCCGAAAAGATTATTGAACTGAGCCCATCTTGTAGTAAAGTACATGGCTATACCTGTAATACCTTGTATTAGAAGCAGTATCGGCCATAAACTATAAATCATTCTTTGCCCGGGATTATACTTCCCGTAATCTTTTTTAGGTGCACCTGTAAAAATCCCATAAAGATAATATTTGAATAGATTCGGCAGTTCCAGCAAATCTCTCCACCTAAAAATTAATTCCTTTATCTCGCCGCTAACTATTGAATAATATATCTTATATATCATCGTCCAGCCTATAATATACATAAAAATAAAATGGACATATCTCGCAGAATCCATGCTTGGAAATATTCTGAACACTGTAGGTGCATAAATATAAAAACCAGTTAATATCAGCATAACCATCGATATTAAATGAAGACCGTGCATTATCCTTGTAACAATTGTATGTTTAAAAATAAAAGTAGCACCATTTATTGTCTTTTCTGGCATTTCATTCGGTTTAGAAGACATCATACCACTCCCAAAAAATTAAATTTTAAATTTATAAACACTGTCATTTTCTAAATCCATAACATGTATTGCGCATGCAAGACATGGGTCAAAAGAACGGATAACCCTTGCTGGTTCTATAGGATTTTTATAATCAGCTACAGGAGTACCTATCAAAGCCATTTCAAAAGGTCCCGGTTTATTATCATCATCTTTCGGAGAGCCATTCCAGGTAGTAGGTACAACTGCCTGATAATTAGATATTCTTTTATTTTCTATTTTTATCCAATGACCCAGTGAACCTCTCGGACCTTCTATAAGTCCTTTTCCTTTTGAAACAAAAGGTATTTTGAAATCATTTGCAACTGGTCCCTCAGGTACAAGTTCATCCAGCCAGGATTCCATCCTGTCAATAAGCACTTTTGATTCAAGAGCTCTTGCTGCATGCCTTCCCATTGTAGAAACGAGGCTTTCCGGTGTCGCTCCAAGCTCATTTAAAGCACTTTTTAATAAAATATTAAGTGAATTATTTGAATTAGCATGATATGAAACCATTGCCCTTGCAAGCGGTCCGACTTCTACGACATTTCTGCTGTATCTGGGAGATTTAATCCAGGAATAAGCATCGTCTTTAAAAGGTGAAGGTGTTGTCTGCCCATCAAAAGGATTAAGTCCTGAACCGGAAGAATATTTTGAATGTTTTACAAATTCTTCCACTTTTTCAGAATCAAAATCAGAAACATTCCCATCAATCAAGACACCTTGCGGAAAAAGCCAGCCTGAATTATCTTCATCTTCAGGGAAACCGCCATATGACATAAAATTAGTTGCCCCTTTTCCTATTATAAAATAATCAGGATAATTTTTTGCGATTGTTAAGACATCGGGTATATATGTCTTTTCAACAAAATTTTTAATTTCAGATAACCTAGATCTGAATGCCATGATTTTATCAACAGTAGGTATACATGTAACACCACCAGGTACTAGAGTCTGGCAGTGCGGTACTTTGCCACCAAAGATTGCCAGCATCTCATGACATTTCCTTTTTATTTCAATAGCTTTAAGGTAACTTGATAATGCATGCATATTAAGTTCGTGGTCTTTGATATAATCACCATCATATCTTGGAAGGAAAGGAGAACCTGCATTTGTGGCTCCGGAATCTATATCTGATTTTATCCATTCTTTTATTTTTATAAGTCTTGAATCCATTCCTTTATAATCAAGCACTGCAGTTATATCAACAAAATCAAGGGCTGAAAGAAGATAAAAATGAAGAATATGGCTATTGAGAAAATTGGAACCCAGCATTAGATTTCTGATTATTCTGCCATTTTTTGCCGGTTTTATACCGAAAGCATCATCAAGAGCCATTACAGAACCAGTTCCGTGCACCTGTGGACATACGCCGCATATCCTCTGGGATATCATAGGAGCGTCAAGGGGGCTCCTGTCCCTTAATATTATTTCTATCCCTCTGAACATTTCTCCTGAGCTGTATGCCTCAACAACTTTATTTTTTTCTACTTTTATTTCTATTCTTAAATGACCCTCTATTCTTGTCAGGGGATCTATTATTATTGTTTCGCTCATCTGCTTTCCTCCTTATCAGAAATACTTTTTTCTTCCTGAATATCTGGCTTCTTCTTATTTATTTCAGAATATGATTTGGATTCGTTTTGTTTTTTCTTTAATTTCTTTGTACTGACAGCTCTTGCAATTGCATGCCCGGCAATCGCTGCAGCAGTTGCTCCGCCCAAAGCAATGCCTATTGTGTTGGCATTTGCATTTATTTCCGCGAGACCGGGTACCTGTACTGCTGGAAGTTTTTCATACAAGCCTGAGCCTGTGCCTCCCGGAAAAGTAGGTTCTGTGCAGCCTATACACGGTCCTCCTGCCCTGTTGCACCAGCTGACAGAGCTGTTCCAACCTCTTGTAGGAATGTCACAGTGAGCAATCGGTCCTTTGCATCCTAACTCATAAAGACAGCCTTTTTCGCCGAACTTTTTTGCAAAAATACCTGCATCGAAATATTGCCTTAACTCACAGTTATCATGTACCACTTTATCAGGTCCAAAAAACATCTCGGGTCTTTTTAAGTCATCAAGTTTGGGCATCCCATATTTTAGAACATGGACAAGGGTACCGATAATCCAATCCGGATGAGGAGGACAGCCAGGAATGTTTATTAATGGTTTTCCTTTGATAATATCCCCTGCCGGTTTTGCTTTTGTAGGATTTGGAGGCGCGGCAGGAATACCTCCCCATGTAGCACATGAACCCACTGCGATTACTGCTGATGCAGCTGAAGCTAATTTCTCAACCCATTCAAGAGCAGTTATGGATTTTCCATTTATTTCTCCGACATTGCAGAAATTACCTTCAGCTTCAACAGGGATAGAGCCGTCAATTACAAGAATGAATTTCCCTTCTTCTTCACTTATTGCTTTTTCTAGTACGGAAATAGCAATATCTCCGGTTGCGCCCATGATTGTAGGATTGTATTCAAGAGTGACCACTTCTATTAATACTTCTTCTGCACTTGGATATTCAGTATTTATAAAACTGACCGGACACCCGGTACAATTCTGGGCTTGGAACCAGATTATCGGTAATCTTCCTTTACCATTTTTTACATTTGCTGCCTGAAGCAGTTTGGGCAGCCATAAGTCTGAAAGTGCAAAACCGGCAACAGAACCGGCAAAAATCTGAAGAAACTTTTTCCGTGTTATTAACACTGAACATTTCCTCCCTTTTTCAATTAGTTAATAAAAATATTTAAATTATTAAAAATATTTTATTGGATGACTTTTATCCTGATAAAAGCTCTTTTGCCTTTTTGGATTATTTTTGAATCAATATCATCCAGGGAGATTTCTTTATTTATATCAGTCACTTTTTCATTATCGTACTTTACTCCACCCTGTTCTATAACCCTTCTTGACTCACTATTTGAAGAACAGAGCCTGCTGTCAGTCAATAACTGGACAAGTTTTATTTTATTCTCACTGAAATTATTTTTTTTGATGCTGTATGACTCAATTTCATCAGGGATTGATTTATCGCGGAACAGCTTATTAAAGTTTTTTTCAGAATTATCAGCTTCATTTTTATTATAAAGGTTCTCTACTATTGTTAAGGCAAGTTTTCTTTTGATGATAGATGGATTTATTTTATCATCGGCCAAATCATCTTTTATCTTTTTAATTTCTTTTTCCGGTAAACGGGTAACCAATCTGAAATAATCTATCATTATAGAATCAGGAATGGACATCACTTTGCCAAAAATATTTTTTGGGTCTTCATTTACCCCTATATAGTTACCAAGACTTTTACTCATTTTCTGGACACCGTCAGTTCCTACCAGAATAGGCATGGTAATCGCTATCTGCGGCTTCTGCTTGTATTCTTTTTGTAATTCCCTTCCCATCAAAAGATTGAATAGCTGATCGGTGCCGCCAAGTTCTACATCTGACTTAATGCTTACAGAATCAAAAGCCTGCATCAGCGGATAAAGCAATTCCATTATTGTTATAGGCAGATTACCTGCAAATCTATTTTTAAAATCCTCTCTTTCAAGCATCCTTGCAATGGTAAAACGGGAAGTTATATTAAGTACTTCTGAGAATTCAAGTTTTTCAAGCCAATTTGAATTCCTGACTACATCGGTTTTTGATGAGTCAAGTATTTTAAATGCCTGCTGCATATAGGTTTCAGCATTGCTGTTTATTTTTTCACTACTAAGGCTAGGTCTTAAAGCCGACCTTCCTGAAGGGTCCCCTATCCTTGCAGTATAATCACCTATTATAAGTACCGCTTTATGACCCAAGTCCTGAAACTGTCTTAATTTATTTAATACAACAGTATGTCCAAGATGAATATCGGGCGCAGTAGGGTCAAGCCCTAATTTAACAGTGAGAGGTTTATTTGTATCAATTGATTTCCTTATCAGTTCTTTGAGTTCGTCCAGCAAAAGTACGTCCTGGGTACCCTGCAATATCAACTCCAATTGCTTTTCAATATTTTTTTCCATAAATATTCCGAAAACAAGAACTTGCTTTTAAATATATTTATTAATCAATTATACGCTCAAAAAGTAAAACAATATTAGCATAATTAAAATCTAATTGCTATAAAATAAGATATGGCATAATGGTTATTTTGCTGCATTAAATAAATGTTTTTTACCAATTGCTGAATTGAAATTTTTATTAAACATTCATTAAGCTTTTTTCTTAAGTTTAGTAAACAATAGAGGAAAAACAATATCGCTTGCGCAACAAGGTATCCATACAGCGATAAATAAAAATAAAAATATAATTATATATATATACCAATCAATATTAATTCCTGCAGCCATTATTATATGAAAAGTAGATGCCCATGTGCTTAGAAGAACATGTCCGGCATGCGGAAACTTTGTAGAAGGCTTAAAATAAGCAAGCAATATTCCTAGAAAAGCCATGGGATTTACAATCCACCATTCCTCGATAAATCCAAGATGTATGCCTTTATTAGGCATGTTTAGAAGTAATTCCCCAAGGAAGGGTACTATGGAGTCGCTTAAGGAAGCAATGCCTACAGAACCGAAATACCCTATCAGGATCATTGAAAAAATCTTTCTTTTTCTGTTTTCCTTTACATGAAGCAGGTACATAGAAGATGTTACGAATGCACTTAAAAACACATGTAGCGGATGCAGTATATAAAATATCCTATATGATGTCTCATAAGGTATTCTTATGAATAGCACCAGGGCGGCTAATCCTGTCAGTGCGCCCAGACCGGTAAACGGTGAATGACTTTTTAATTCTTTTAATATCAGTTTAAACATACTATTTAATTTATTACTTAATTAGTTTTTAATATTATATATTAAAAAAAGATGAAAACTGAAAAAAGTTTATAAAAATTAAAAATTGTTTTAATATCTTGAATCATGTCATCAGTTAAAAGAATTAAAAAAAGTGAAAAACCAAAAAGAGGTTGTGCATTTAAAATATTCATAACCCTTATTGTACTGCTTTCTTTTGCAGCAGTCATTTTTGGAGCTGTTGCGCTTTATTATCTTGCAACGGTACCGGAACTTGAGGAATTAAATCCTTCCCCTATTGCAGAAACGTCCAAAGTCTATGCAATTGACGGCTCGTTATTGACAGAATTTCATGCAACTGAAAACAGAGAAATAATCCCCTTTTCAAAAATGTCTGAAAATATAAAAAATGCAGTCGTAGCTGTAGAAGATAAAAGATTTTATTCTCATGAAGGAGTTGATTACAGAAGGATAGTAGGGGCACTTATTGCCGATATCCGGGCTGGAGGATATGCGCAAGGCGCAAGTACTATCACTCAGCAGTATGTTAAAAATGTTTATTTTTCCCATGAAAAGACTATCAGGAGAAAAGTAGATGAAGCTTTGATAGCAATTCAGCTGGAAAGACATTATACAAAAGATAAGATTCTTGAAATGTATCTTAATACAGTTTATTTTGGTTCAGGTTCATACGGTATTGAAAAGGCATCACAGACATATTTCGGCAAAACCTCTGAAAATCTCTCAATCTCCGAAGCAGCTCTTCTTGCAGGTCTTTTAAGATATCCTGAAGTGTATAGTCCTTTTAATGATATTGGAAAAGCAAGGAACAGGAGAAATATTGTTTTAGGTCTTATGAAGGAACAGGGATATATTACTTCAAATCAGTACGATGAAGCAATAAAAGAAGCTGTGATAGTTGATATGGAAGGACTTAAAAATTCAAATACTGAAAATAGATTTGCTCCATATTTTATTGATTTTGTCAAACAGCAATTATATGAAAAAAAGTTTTCAGATTATGATGTGTTTAAGGGAGGTTTAAGGATATACACTACCCTGGATAAGGAATTACAGATTAGTGCAGAAAATTCTTTTAATAAAATCTTTCAGAATCCGATAGATCCGTCCTACTCTCTAGTATCTGTAGATCCTTCCAATGGATATATATATTCTATGGTCGGAGGAAAAGATTATAATGTCAGCAAATTTAATATAGTGACACAGGGGAAAAGACAGCCAGGTTCTGTTTTTAAAGTCCCTGTATTGATAGAGGCAATAAGACAAAACATAACTCCTCAGAAAACATACAACCCTAATGGTCCTATATCAATAGATATTCCAGGTTCAGAACCATGGATAATTGATAATTATGGCGGTCAGAAATTCGGGGAAAGCATGAATATATTAGATGCAACAATCCATTCAGTAAATGTCGTTTATGCACAGCTTACAATGGAGGTAGGCGCAGATTTTATTGAAAAACTATTAAATAGCATGGATATACATGATATCGGCAATAATCCGGCAATCGGTCTAGGCGGTCTTGAACAAGGAATTACTCCTCTTGATGTCAGCAAGATATTCTCTACTCTAGCTTCTGGAGGATTATACCGCGAACCTGTCAGCATAACAAAAATCACCGATTCAAAAGGCGAAGTACTTTTTGAATATCAACCTGAAGAAGATTCCTCCATAAAAAGAATAATCGATGAACCTGAAGCTTTTCTGGCAACGCAGATACTCCAGAGAGTTATAAGCGAAGGAACAGGTAAAAATGCAAATATAGGAAGACCAAGCGCCGGAAAGACCGGAACAACTAGCGACCTTAGAGATGCATGGTTTGCCGGTTATTCCCCAGAGCTTGTAACAATTGTATGGATGGGTTATCAGGATAGCAATAAGCCGATGGAACCCATTAATGACAGAAATGTGACGGGAGGTTCATACCCTGCCGAAATCTGGCGTGAATTTATGAGTGAGGCTTTGAAAGATAAGCCTATAACCCAGTTTAATATACCGAGCGAAGGTTTAAATGAAATACAGGTATGCAAAGATTCGGGCAAATTACCGACCTTCTGGTGCCCTCCTGAAAATTTGGAGTTCAGATTATTTGTAAAAGGCGAAATACCTACAAAATATTGCGACATACATAATAAAATTACTGTTCCGGATGTTAGAGGTTTAAATTCTGAAGAAGGCAAAAAGCTTCTTGCTGATATGTTCTTCTCTGTAAATGAAATAATTGAAATAAATAATGAATATGAAGAAAATATTATTTTCAAGACAGATCCTTTGCCTGGCACAATAATGGAGTCCCATGACAACTTAAATCCTGTAATCACTATTTTTATAAGTCAAGGTAGTGAAAAAATAATAATGCCCGACCTGACCGGACAGACAAAAAATTCTGCTGAAAACATGCTTAAAGATTTAGGGCTTAGCATATCAGATATAGTAGTTGATTATAACTCCACTCAGCCAATAGATTTAATATACAGCCAAAACCCTGCTCCAGGCAGCACAGTAGCTAAGGAAAGCGTTATTACCGTATATGTCAGCAAAGGGGCAAATCCTTCTCAAATAGTCCCGGATACCATTGGATTAAGCAAAGAAAATGCAATAAAAAAGTTAAATGATGCAGGGTTTTTGAATATAAGCATAATTGAGGAAGAAAATAAATCAGCTATCGGCTTTGTTTTCAAGCAATCACCTGCTGCACAGACTTCATATAATAAAGAACAGGCAGTTGTTATTACAATAAGCAAAGGAATAAAAGTCCCGGATGTCATGGGAATGAAACTGTCAGATGCAATAAACCTTATTTCATCTTTAGGATTCATAGCAGAGATAAGAAATGGAGATGATGCCCAGGCTAAAGTAGTGTATCAGTCACCTGCAGGAAGCACATTCGCTGAATTTGGAAGCAAAGTTATTCTTGATATAAAAGACGAAAAGGAAACAACAACTACAGGGACGCAATCCGAATCTACAACATCTACGACTTCAGCCACTTCATCTTCTGAATCATCGACTACCTCATCAACGTCTGCAGACATTTCAGGCATTGATTAAAATTATTGAAACTGAAACTCGAAACCAAATAAATTAAATCAAATAATTAAATGATAAAAAAGAATATTAGATTATTTCTTTTACTGTATGACCTTTTGTAAAATCTTTAAAATACTGTGATTTAAGCAGGTTATGCACCAGTTCTTCCGTTTCCTTTTCGGCTTTTATTATTTTTTTTCTATCAAAATAATCAGTTATAAATCCTCTATTTATTTTAACAGCTTCATAAAATGAATTAATGGCAAATATGCTTTCGTCTCTTTTTAATGTTCTTGCATCTATCAGAAAGCCGCCTATAAGACCCTGCATCAAAATTCCTATTTCGCTTATAAGATTATGTTTTTTAGAATTAAAAACAACTGTATTCCCTGAAAAATTATTTTTGAGCATAAAAGAAAAATTTTTTTCATCCTTAAGGAATACGTTTTTCCCAGGATTATTTAAAAAATCATACTTTACCCTTGCTTCCATTATTGGAAAAAAGCCATACGAATAAAATGACATAACAGGTAGTGTAGCGTTACTGCTTTTTTTATCAATAATTTTTTCATAAAAATCAATAATAACATTATTGGCTTCATTTATGCTTATTTCAGGTGAAAATATAATTTCTTTCAATAATAAATTTTTATCTATTTTTTTTAATAATTCATCCAGATTGAAAGAATTGGCGATATTAAAATTATGAGCCAGAATGATATTAAAAGATTTTCCTTCTTTTTTATAATTATTCAGATATTCCAAAAAAGCATAATTTGAAACATAAAAATTATAAAAACCGCTCTGAATTAAATAATCCATCAAATTTAATGCATAATCCAAATCATCGTCATGGATTATGGAAGGAGTTAAAAAATAAAAAACAATATTATCATTACTGTTTGAACGACTTATATCAAGCAGATCGTTTGTAAATCTCTCTCTTTTCTCAGCAAAATTATTTTTATCAGTACTGAAAATATCATATATGAAATTTATTTTTATTCCAGAATTATTAGTTATTTCATTTTTAAAAGCATTATTCCTATTTAAAAGATTGGAAAAATCATTTATTTCACTGCTTATCAATGATATTGAATTTTTCATTTTATATGATGATACGCTTTTATAGACTCCCCTCTTTTTACCGATTTCACTATATATAATATTATTTTTTAAATTTCTTATTCTTTTCTCTTCAATTGAAAAATTATATTTTTTGATTTCATTTTCATCTATTATTAATTTATTTTCTGGTTTGTTTTTCCTTTTTAATATTCCTTTTACTTCTTCATCAATACTTTTATCAAAATATTTAAAAACTCTGTCTCCGATGGCAAAAAAAATCTTTTTATCCGTTTCAATCTTAAATTTTGACTTTTTTATATTTTTATTCTTTTTATTTTCCTTAATAAAATTTTTTATCTTTACTCGCACATTCCCTTTTTTTGTCCATATTTCCAAAATATCTTCTTTATTTAAATCTAGCCCTGATTCAATTGACATGATCTTTTTTTCTTTTTTTATTTCAATTCCGGAAATCCTTCCAAATAAATTTCCAATACTTCCTGATTTCTTAAATGATATTATTTCTTCTGGAAATTTTTTAAAAAAATATCCGCTATTGAATTTTCTTGAGAATACCTGCTTCAGCTTCTGCATATCTTTTATATCTACTGCATAATCCATGTTTTTATAGAAAATATCAATATATTTTCTATATATGCTTGTGACTATAGCAACATATTCTGGAGTTTTCATCCGGCCCTCTATTTTTACAGCTTTTACCCCTGCTTTAATAATATCGGGCAGCTTATCTATCAGGGAAAGATCGCATTTACTTAAAAAGTATTCTTCCTTATTTAAATTTTTACCATTTTCCTTATTATTTAAAATATATTTCATCCTGCAGGGCTGGGGGCATGTCCCTCTGTTACCGCTTCTTCTGCCTACTGACGAACTGAAATAGCACTGGCCAGAATATGAATAACACTGTGAGCCATGGCAGAAAATTTCAATATCTATAATATTGCTTTTAACTAATCTGATTATTTCATCAAGAGTCAATTCTCTTGAGGGTATTATCCTTTTGATATCATATTTTTTTAAAAATGATGCAGAAGGACTGTTGTGTATATTCATTTGTGTGCTTGCGTGGACAGGAATTGCGGAATCTAAGTCTTTTAATATCTTTAACAATGCAAAATCTTGAACAATGAAAGCATCTATTTTTATTTTTTTTACTATATCGGATACAAGGTCAATCAGTTCATATAATTCATTTTCTTTTATTATGGTATTAATTGCGACATAGAATTTTACATTGTTTGAATGACAGTATTCAGATGCTTTTTTAAGGTTTTTTAGATTAAAATTATCTGCATATGCTCTAGCGCTATATTTTTCAAAACCTGCATATATGCTGTCTGCCCCGGCCAGAACTGCTGTTTTCATTTGTTCGTAACCACCGGCTGGAACTACTAGTTCAATTTTTTTCATTTCTTTTATAACGGTAAAGACCCGGACCGCTTATAATGTTTATTCCTTCTTTTTCAAGTAAATCACAAAAAATATTCATTCCTATGGAGTCGCAGGCCATATGTCCGCAAATCATTGCTGATAATCTGCTATTTGTAATTGCATTTATATTATCTGAATTATAATGCATCCCGACAATTGTATCGATACCGGTTTTTTTCAATAACTTAAAAATTTCATCAGGCGGATCTACCCCGCCGGTCATATCAATAAAATATTTTCCTATTGATTTTGCTCTGGGATTTTTAATAATAAAAGGTTCGTCACCTTTTTCAGATGCCATTTTACACTCAGGTATTTCTTTGATTTCTTCCAATATGTCTTCAATTTTAAGTTCTTTTTTATTTTTTAATAATTTCTCAAAAAAATCCTGAATTATATTATCAATCGGCGTATGTAAACACATTAAAGGAATGCCGAGCAAATCAGCAGCATTTTCAGGACTATTGTAATTTCCTCTTGTGTCCAGCTTTTCTTCCCGATAAACCTTTTCGTATAATTTCTGTGCATCAGTTTCTTTTATGCCTGCCTTTAGCCAGTTTTCCCTTTGCAGGCATATAACTTCATTTATACTGTACAATCCTTTTCCGGTTGGATGATGAGATAGTATGCCGTCTATTTTTATTCCATTTTTTATCAGCTGGTTTACTAATAATATTACTGATACATCTATATCTATAGAAACAAAAAGATTTTTTATGATTTTCTCTCTGTCTCCGGTGATAATCAGTGAATCCGGATACGGATTTTTTTCCAATGAATAAAAAATCCTGTTATCAACATCCGATCTTAAATCATTCTCAAGACCTGATTTTATGCCTTTTTCAAAAATATTAATCCATTTCATTCTTAATTTCCTTTAGCAGCTGGTTTATGGTGGTGTTCCTTTCTTTTAGTTCCTGAACTTTTAAAAGCATCGTATTTAATCTTTCATAAGCTATTTTCAGCTTTGAACCTACAATACTACTATTTGTTCCGCAAGACGTTATCTTTGAATCAATACAATTGCCGGCCGTTATTTTCTGCTGGAAATCAGTATCAAAGAGTTCGCTGAAACCTTCAAGCTCTTTTTGTGTAAGTTTATTAAAACTTTTATTCTCTTTTATGCAGTAACTGACAAGTTTCCCTGTTATGTGATGGGCATCTCGGAATTTTTCACCTTTCTTTACAAGATAATCGGCAATGTCTGTTGCTTCCAGAAAACCTTGGCTGATATTTTCTTTAATTATCTCTTTCTTTAAAGTAATATTTTTTAAAATATCTTTAAATATTTCTACTGATTTTAATGTTTCTTTTCCTGCCTGGAATAATATTTTCTTATCTTCCTGGAGATCCCTATTGTATGTTGAGGGCAAGCCTTTCTGTAAGACTATTATCTGCAAAAGATTACCCGTTACAACTGCACATTTACCCCTTATGAGTTCAAGTATGTCGGGGTTCTTTTTCTGAGGCATTATGCTGCTCCCGGTACAGAATTTATCGCTAATATCAATAAATGAAAACTCTGAAGAGTTATATATTATAAAATCTTCACAGATCCTGCTTAAATGGATCATAATGCAGCTCAGTGCATATATAATATCCTGTACATAATCCCTGCTTGAAACTTCATCCATGCTATTATCAGTTACGGCCTTGAATCTTAATATTTTCATTAGATAATCTGTATCAATAGCATAACCGCTCCCCGCACATGCTCCTGAACCCAGAGGCAAAATATCGATATTCTCAAAACATTCACTTATTTTTTTGAAATCTCTGGAAAACTTTTCAAAATAAGAAAGAATATAATGCGCAAAAAGGACTGGCTGTGCTTTCTGCATATGTGTGTATGCCGGAAATATAACATCCTTATTTTCTTCTGCTATCTCAATAAGATTCTTCTTTAATTCAATTAAAAAGCTCATCAGTTCTATTGAATATTCTTTTAAAAATAGCTTTTCATCAAGTACTATCTGGTCATTTCTGCTTCTGCCGGTATGAATCTTGCCTGCAGCATCTCCGACAATTTTTCTCAGCTCGCCTTCTACTGCGCTGTGGATATCTTCATATCCCAGTAAAGAAGATTCATCGCTTAAAACATGTCTTACTTTCTTAAAACCATCTAAAATAATACTGAAATCATCTTCACTGATTATTCCTATTTTTCTCAAAGTCGCAGAGTAAGCAATATTGCCAAGAATATCAAAATCCAGGAGTTCCTTATCCTCTTTTATGGAATTCATGAATAAATCCGCTTTACTGTCAAGAATGCCATTTGTCCTGCCGGACCACAATTTATCCATTTTTCCTTCCTTTTTTAGCAAGTATCTCATATGGATATCCCCACATCTTTATGAAACTTTCAGAATGCTTTGGGTTGAAAGAATCACTTTTATCATAGGTAGCAAGTGCAAAATCGTAAATGGAATGTTCTGATTTTCTTCCCACTACTGCAAAGTTCTTATATCCAAGCTTCACTCTTACCTTACCTGTAACATATTTTTGGCTTTCAATGATGAATTTTTCAATACATTCCCTTAAAGGAGTAAACCATAATCCAAAATAAATCATTTCAGACAGTTTTTCTTCTACCAGATATTTATAATGAATAAGCTCTCTATCGTTTACCAGGCTCTCAAGATGTCTGTGTGCTTCAATTAAAACTTCAGCAGCCGGTGCTTCATAGATTTCTCTTGATTTTATTCCTATCAGCCTATTCTCAACCATATCTATTCTTCCTATGCCATATTTGCCGGCAATTATGTTTAATTCAAGGACTAGTTCAGCCCCGGACATTGACTTTCCGTTTAATGCAACCGGTTCTCCATTCTGAAAATCTATCTCTATATATTCGCTTTCTCCCGGTTGTACTTTTATTTCCGTCCATTTGTAAATATCTTCAGGAGGTTCATTATAAGGATCTTCCAGAACTCCGCATTCTATACTTCTGCCCCAAAGATTTTCATCAATGCTGTATATTTTTTTTTGGGAAACGTTTATTTTAATATTATGCTCCTTGGCATAGGCAATTTCTTCTTCCCTGGAAAGCTTCCATATTCTCATAGGTGCAATTATCTCAATATCAGGTTCCAGGCTTCTTATGCCCACATCAAATCTTACCTGATCATTTCCCTTTGCCGTACATCCATGTGCTATTTTGCCTGCATTCTCTTTTTTGGCAAACTCTACAAGGTTCTTTGCAATAAGAGGTCTTGCTATTGCAGTTGCAAGTGAATATTGCTTTTCATACCTGGAATTAGCTTTCAATGCTA
>JAQVJB010000093.1 GCA_028695395.1 Actinomycetota bacterium
CGGATTGTATGGGGATATTTCAGTTGTTATTAGTCCATTTTTTGCATCAAGCCACAACGAACGCCTGTCATTAAGTACGATGGAAATTGTTGTTATTAGTCCATTTTTTGCATCAAGCCACAACCAAGGCCGCACATAGCCTTTATTTATGCGCGTATTGGGGTTTTTCTTGTCAAAAAAACCGCTCTTTATCCCGGGAAGCAGCCCGATGGAGGCCGTTTTTCTCATCCTGTTCGGGTGCGCCGTCTAACGCATCCTTCCACCCGCTTTTCAAAGAACCTTGATATCTTAAAATATTTCCAGCTGGGCCTTCGGCGGCGGCAGCGCGGAGGTCTTTTTACCCCAGAAGTTGATGATATCTCCGTATTGCCTGTCCGTAATGTTCAGAATGCTCACCTGTCCTTTTGCCGGAACAACACTTCTCACGCGGCGCACATGTACATCACTGCTTTCACGGCTGGCACAATGGCGAATATACACAGAATACTGCATCATAACAAATCCGTCTTTCAGCAGTTTGGTTCGGAAGCCGCTGGCAGCTTTCCGTTCCCCCTTGGTATTTGTCGGTAGGTCAAAAAATACAAAAAGCCACATGATCCTGTATGCGTTTATGCGGTTGAATTCCATAATTCTATTCCAAAAACGCCGGGAACTCCACATTCCGGAGCGTTCCGTTAAAACATTGTGCCAGCGAAGCCGCACTGGCCTGCATAGCAAGCATCAGCGGCCGTTTTTCCTTGCCGCAATGGCAGTCGCTATGCAGCATCGACAGCAATTCGCGTTTGATGTCCGTGTCAATCTCTTCGACATCTCCGCAAATACGGTATAATTCCCAAACCGCAGCATCGGCGAAAGGTCGGTACGGTTCCATCATGTCGTCGGCAAGACAGAATGCATTATAGCGGTTACTGTGATGAATGCCCAGGGTATTCAGCAGACCCGAAGCCGCCAGTGCCCGTGCCACTGCGGCACGAATAATGGCATAGCCGTAATTCAGCATATTGTTCGGAGGCAAACCTTCCCGTAGGCGCTTAAAATCATAACCGAAGAGACGCGGCCAGTACAGGCGAGCGGCATAGCCTTCGCGGTTGTCGCTGTCCCCGCTTTTAACCTGTGCGGCCATGCTTTCTATATCTTTCCCGTCCGAACCGGTAAAAGCAAGCACGGCGGCCTGATTCCGCAATTTAGCCATGACAACCTGTTTCCAGATGTTTTTTTTCAGCGGCGTGCTTGCAGAGATCTGTGCGCGAAACAGTTCATTTTGCAGTGTATTCCCGTCCAGGTTCAGCAGCATAGAACGCGGATGATGCAGTTCGTCGCAGAAGATCACGGCCGTATTATTCGCGCGTAATGCATTTAATAAGGGTAATGAAATGGTTATTTGAGCATGATCAAGAAGCAGGAACCCGATATCCTCGAGAGGTTCTGTACGTATATGCTTATCCTTCCGCACTATTTGTATTTGAGAATTGCACAGTGAAAGGTAAGAAGGTGAGTTAATAATGATAGTTCTTTTAATCATTCATTTATACTATATATTTCACCTAAATCATTAATTTTAAAATCATATCCTTCAACTAAAACATTAAAATTAGTTAATGAAAGTGATACCTGCTCAATAGGTGTTTCAAAATCAAAAATAAATTTTTCTTTGATATCTTTTGCAGGCTTAGCACACATATGATGCCTACAGGTAATTCTCGGCCTATTATCAAATTTCATTACTTTATAAAGTCTTTTGTTTATTTCAGAATCTGATAAATCAGAATACTTTTCATCTGGTATTTTTACAAATATCACCATTGTGCCTTTTTTTATAATATATTTTAATGGGATGTTTTTACCGGATTTTATTTTATTTTGGGATATGAAATCTTTATTCTCTTTATATTTTTTAATTGCTTCTAAATTATTAACAATTTCATAATCTTTTATTATTTTTGCATTATATTTGTGCTCATAAATGGCCATAATATAATTTGTATCATTCATTACATAAAAATTTTGTTTGTGATTTTTGTTGGACAAATCACGATGTTTTTTTAAAGCAATTGGGTTTGTAACTGTAGGTGCAAAACATCGTACTTTTTTTATTGGTATCTCCTTTTCTTGATTCATCCATATCGTTGAAGAAAGTGCTTCTTTAAATATTTTCCCTTTAATGGCAGATTCAATTTTACCTCTTACTACGGGGTCAACAATATTCTTTATATCGTCTAGTCGGAGAGAGTTTAAATCTTTGCGTAAAACATATCGAACTTGTTTATCCTCCCCACTTTCAGAATTTTCGATTGCACCGTAATATGTTTCTTTATGTAAAGAACCCCTGACAGTATCACCTTGTTGATATATTGGTTGATTCTTATGATTGTACTGGACCACTCCTTTTTTACGAAGTTTCTTCTTGCTTTGCACCAACAGATTATCGGGAGTGTGATGGCTTGTCAGAACCTTTTTATCGAGTTCTTTTATGTCTTGTGTGAATGTTGACCATGGTTTTGGAAATCCAGATGGTTTATACTCCCCTCTTCTATTTTCAGCCGATTCAATTTGATAATAATAATGCGCCAAAGCATCATAATTATCCCTGGTTATACATGAAATAGTAACAGCATCAATGCAATGATGGATGTGATTAATACGGGATTTTTTTTCATATTCATCCTGGATGCCCCAAATTTTTCTAAAATCACTTACGATTTTACCCTGAACAGTATATACTTTATCAAATACGCTTTGCAGATACATGCGTGAATATTTTGTTATTATCCGTGTATCTGCTAATTGTGATCTTTTGAATCCATCAGGAACATCTTTCATTTCAAAATAGGAATATTTCTTTTCCCAATAATCATATTCAAGTTGCAATTCGTGTTTCTTTTGTATTGCTCTGTCTTTCTGTTCCTTTGTTTGTGCATTTTTTGATTGTCGGATAGCGAATTGAATGTTTTTATTAATTTCATCAATTTTTTTCTTCCATGGTTCAATCCTCTGTAAAATCTCATTATAATTTGATAAATCATATGGAATCTTATTTTTTTTCAAATTTCGATTATAATAATTATCGCATAGTGTAAGATTCTCACGGCTATTGTCGAACGATAAACTCCGTGGAATTGTATGCTCAATATCATAGATCGGATTATCTCCTATAAATTGAGAAATGCCAATCGTTTTACCGGTATATAAACAAATGTGACTTTGTTCTTCCCAAAGCTGATATTTTAGAATATCTGTTTCGGTTGGTTCTATTTCCTTATTGCATTCCTCATAATATAGTTCTTTAATCTTATCCCTGTACTCTGATCTTCTTTTTTGAAGGTTGTTTTGCCAATGGGTAATGGCTGCTCTCATGTTTGCATCATTCAACTCGCGGGCTAATTCAATATGAACTCTTGTGTTTTTATCAACAATTTCTTGTTTTATCAATTCATTTACTACTTTTCTAAGTTGATGCATCACTCGCATGACCATGGGGTTTTTCAAACCTTCAATGATCGGATTGCCAAGATAATATTTACCATCGGCGTTACGCTTCGCTGGTTTGTATACCTCGATGTCCGAAGGATGGTATATTTTTTTTAAATTATGGTCATCAATATTATAATTGTTTTTTAAATATTCTTTTATTTGCTCATCAATCCTCATATCCGGATAGAAGATACCCTTGCCCATCTTGAGTTCGGCTTGTTTGGAAAATGTTTCAATGATGAAGTTGGAATAATATTCTTTTTCCGTTTCTGTAAAAGCCGCCCATTTATCTTTACCAAATTTATTTTTTAAAATATCTGTAAGATCCGATTTTAAATCAGATGTATATTTGGGTAACGAATACAGGCTGTTTTTATTTTGACGATAATTGGCAATTATGCCATTAATAATATCAATCGAAATTTGATAATTGGATTGATTGTTTAATATTTTCCCAATATCATGTAGGATTTTATTTCTTATGTTGTCATCTATCCATAATTTACCCATAACCGCATCTAAATTTGCAAAATATACGGCATGGGAATATTTGTAACCGTTTTCAAGATATGGCAGGATTTTCTTTATGGCTTTTAAGCTTAATGAAGCATATCCTTGTTTAAGAATAATTTTTGAAAATTTTCTTGCAGCTTCAGTTGATTGATTAAGTTTTTCCAAACACCATTTTTCTAAACGTTCTTCATCTTCAAAGGAAAACAAAACATGCCAGACATCATGAATAACTTCATTTATGGTTTTTTCACCATTTTTCATCGATCTGTTTGTATATGCATTATATAATGAATACTCCCAATCTTCACCAAAAATATTTTTTAAACTAGCACAAGTTGGACAGCCACTTACAGCTGTTTTGAGATGATAATTAAATAAATATTCCTTTCCGCTTGCTTCTCTTTCTTTAATATATCCATATGTTGCTTTTCGTGGTATGAGTTGTTTGCATATATCTTCAAAATCAAAATTTACTTTGCTTTTTCTATAAAAAAGAGGGATGCATTTTGCTCGTTCATCATTAGTCAGATCTCTTAATTCAGAATCAAAAGGTGTTTTTATCTTTACATTATTTAAAAAGCAAAGCATACGATATTTCTCAAATTCGGGATGTGATATTGGACATCTATGCTTATTCTTTTCAAATACGCATTTTCCAACAAGACCTTTTTGAGATTTTAGAGGTCGTTGATAGAAAATGGCTTTTTTTAAATCCTCTATTTGCTCATCTGAAAAATTTTGAACCTCACAAATTTTATAAAACTCTTTAAGATAATGTTCTTCTCTATCTGTATATTGATTTCTTATTTTTTCTTTCTTACAATACAGGTAATAAAAATATTCTCCCAAATATTCATGACCACTGTTAATAATATCTTCAGATAGCTGGCGAATACTTTTTTTCACAGGTCCAAGATTCTCTTTCTTGTTTATTATATTTAAAAGTTTATTTATTTCGTCCTCAAATTCTAAATTATTATTTGCTTTTAGGTACTTGATATATTTTTTTAATTTATTGAAAAGATTTTTAACTTTTTTATTATCTGTTTCAATATCATTTAAAAACTTATCAAGTTCAATGGAAATTTCCGTTATTGTATTTGTAGATTCAATTATATTTTGTAGTTCAGCAACATATCTTTCAAGCAAACTGTCGTCATCCTGGACGGCTTCGAGCCGATTACTCTTAAAACCTCTTCGTTGAGCAATATGATACAAAGCTCGTCCTGTATCATCTAATGATATTTTTTCTTTTACTGCCCTGCTTCTAAGATAGTATGGATTATAAGACAGATCATTATCATTAGACGGTTCTTTACTTAATAACCAATTTCTGAATTCGTTTGATTTAGGATATGATTTTTTATTTTCTTTCCATTTTTCAAGCTCTTCCAGACTCAAAGGGCACATATTATATTTAATAAGTGTCTCTAGTGTTTTTATTTTCCTTAATCTCCTGCGAAATTTCAATCTTCTTGCAGAGCGGTATCCGGTTCTTTCTGCAGCTTTAGAGCTCTCAACTCCTTTTTCAGACTTAACTCCTTCCTGGAAAATGCGAACCCCCTTATATTTTAATGCATAATCATTGGTATTATTAACATCAACCACAGCCCAGCCAACGCTGTTGGTGCCAAGGTCCAAACCAAGTATGCGGCCCATTTTTAAACTCCTTTCAAATTTTTAAAGGGAATAAAAAGTCCCCACCGAGGCGGGGACATAGACATCCATGTCTTCGGCATATAGCCTTATTGTGACAAGATGCAATTACCATAATTGTATTCATTTTATTTGTATAAGTCAATTGTTTTCTTTTGTGGTGTGTCATTAAACATATAGAAAATATTTTCTGCGTTTTCCAACTCAGATCTGAACTTATACCTGAACTATTTTATATCATCTGTAATTTGTAGTATATTTTTATGAATATCAACCTTTTTTATTCATAAAGAATCAGGTTGTTTATACCTGGAGTTCCCCTCCAACCGCTCCTCATACCTAATATCCTCACCCCTCAGATGCCTATAAAAGGATCTCAGGATTATATCCGACATATCGTCTTCGTGGAACAGGCCCTCGGCCTTGAAGAATTTTTTTAGCAGAGAATCTTGAGACCTAAGCCATTGCATCTTTAGTTTGTCACTAATATAAATCTTCGAAAGCCTGATATATTCCCATTCTTCCATGGCCAAGATTTTCTCTTTATCTTCAACAGATAGTTGAGATTCGAGCTCTTGGAGTGCTTCCTGGAGGGTTGAAGGGATGCGGATCATCATATTTCCTTAATACAAGCTCCCCAACCATTACGATCAGGGAGCCAGAGGGGGACGAAAATTATTGCTAGGTGCCAGAACCATGTTAAATATAAAGTGTTTTTCTAT
>JAQVJB010000094.1 GCA_028695395.1 Actinomycetota bacterium
GAGAAATATTCAAATGGATTTATAAAGGAAAAATATATTCTATTTACTCTTTCATTCGGGGTTGCAATTGCTGTTGCTCTTGCTATGGCAAAAACAATATTTGCAATTTCGCTGATATATATACTGGTTCCCGGCTACCTTCTGGCTTTTATACTGGCTTTTATAGCCGGCCCGACTTTTACATCGCTTGCGTTTGATTCGGGAGGAGTTGCAACCGGTCCGATGACCGTAACATTTATTTTATCAATTTCACTTGGAGCAGCCATCATAACAGAAGGCTCGGATCCTGTGTTGCATGGATTCGGCCTTATTTCGATTGTTGCCCTGGCCCCAATAATAGCAATTTTGATTTTCGGGATTATTTTTAAAAAAAGAGGAGGAGATATCGATGCCTGAAGAAAAATCATGTAATGAATATACAATATTTGAAAATAAACATGACCTGATTGTCACCATTGTAAAAAAAGGTTTATCAGAAAAAATTATTGAAGCAACTAAAAAAGCCGGTGCAGAAGGCGGCACGATAATTTTTGGCAGAGGAACAGGAATTCATGAAAAAGCAAAACTGCTTGGTATCCCTATAGAACCTGAAAAAGAAATAATATTTACAGTAGCTAAAAAGAAAATAACTAAAGATGTTCTTGACAGCATAGTAAGTTCGGTCAACTTGAATAAGCCAGGTACAGGTATTGCTTTTGTCATTGAATTAAGTAAAGTTCTCGGCATATGCCATTTCAATGAAATCGAATGATAGATGAACATCAATTTACTTCTACATAAATTTAATCCTGGAATATTAATCGGGGATTATTCTAAAAAATCCCCGATTAATCAAAACGGAAGGTTAGAGACACATGAACTTATCTTTTAACTTTATCAATTACATTAATATAATATATTCATTTTATTAAAAGGTGATTAAAATAATATTAAAAAATTTTAATATTATTTTAATCATTAACTCACGGAAATGAATTTAAAATAGATATTGTATCTTTTAATAGGAGGAAATGAAAAAATTGAGAATATTGCTTGTAGAAGACGAACCTTCGCTTTTAAAAATAATAGAAACACGCTTAAAAGAAGAAGGATATAGTGTAGATGCAGCAAAAGATGGACGTGTCGCACAGGGTTTTATAGATGTAGCTGAATATGACTGCATTATACTTGATATTATGATACCGATAATCGACGGCCTGACCTTATTAAGAAGGATGCGGCAGAATAAAATATTTACCCCTGTTCTTTTTCTTACTGCAAAAGATTCAGTGGACGATAGGGTAATCGGTCTTGATACAGGGGCTGACGATTATCTCACAAAGCCTTTTTCTTTTGATGAACTCCTGGCAAGAATAAGAGCACTTTTAAGAAGGAACAAGGAAAGCAGGGATATAATATTGAAGATTGATGATTTAAGACTTAATTCTCTCACAAGAGAGGTAACAAGAGGTAATAAATCCATAGAATTAACCTCAAAAGAGTATTCTCTGCTAGAGTACTTTTTAAAGAATAAAAACAGGGTTTTAACCAAACACCAGATTGCTGAACATGTATGGAGTTTTGATTTTGAATATAATTCTAATATAGTAGAAGTTTATGTCAGATATCTCAGAAGAAAAATAGATGACGGATTTGATAACAAATTAATCCATACTATCCGTGGCGGGGGTTATCTTATAAAGGATAAAAATGAAAAAACTGACGATTAAAACCAGGATAACTCTCTGGTATGCACTCCTTTTATTGTTCATACTTGTTATATTTAATGTCTTCATTTATATGGTAACTTCTCGAATTCTTATGAAAAATAATGAAGATCTTCTTCTTGAGGATACGCGCCAGGTATTTTCAATCATTCAATCTGAAGGATATCTGCTTCGTTTCGAAACGCCATATAAGATAATTGCAACAAATTCCTATTTTGTGATATTTGATTCAAGCGGTAAGACTAGTCTTGCAAGTGAAATACAGCCTGAAATTATAAGTCTGCCTATTGAAAAGGAGCAGGTAAGGTATGTATCTGTAAATAATATAAGATGGGTTGTGGCAGATACCGCAATAAAAATCGATGATAAAACAGTCGGGTGGGTAAGGGTGAGCCGTTCTCTTGAGTTTACGATGTCCCTTTTAAAAAACCTGAAAATAATAATATTTGTTTCCATACCATTTTATATACTACTTGCTTCCTTTGGCGGCTTCTTTCTTGCCTCCCGGGCGCTTAGACCCATAGACAGGATAACAAAAATTGCAAAAGAGATAAGTAAAGGCGATCTTTCACGAAGGATTAAGATGAAGAACTCAAATGATGAGGTGGGAAGGCTTGCAGATACTTTTGATGAAATGCTGGACAAGCTTGAATCTTCCATAAAAAAAGAAAGGCAGTTTGCATCTGACGCCTCGCATGAATTAAGGACACCCATTGCAGTTATAAATGCACAGGTTGAACAGGCATTGTCTTCAAAAAGGAAGGTTGATGAATACAGAGAGGCATTAAATACTGTAGGTAATGAAGGCAGAAAAATGAACCATATCATTTCCCAGCTTATAATGATTTACAGAAGCGAGGAGGGAAGATATAAATTTAATTTTGAAAGCATAGAGTTAAATGAAATAATCAGTGATATTGTGGAAGAATTCAAAACTATTGCTGATACAAAAAAAATAAAAATAAATTTCAAACCTAATAATAATATTATGATAAAAGCAGACCAGACACTGATAACACGCTTATTTATCAATCTCATAGAAAACGCCATTAAATATACCGGGGAGAATGGAGAAATCTCCATTAATACCGGAAAAGATGACAAAAATGCAAATGTAATTATTGATGATACAGGAATAGGAATAGCACAGAAAGATATGCCATACATATTTGACAGATTCTACCAGGCAGAAAGTTCACGCTCCGAAAATGGGACAGGGCTTGGTTTATCTATCGTAAAATGGATTATCAATATCCATAAAGGCTTTATTGATGTAAAGAGCAATGTTAACAAAGGGACTACCTTCATAATAAAACTCCCCATCGACATGTAAAAAGTTTTGTGTTAATTAAAAAATTTTAATTTTTTTTTAATTCTCTTTTAACTTGCCTGGCTATAATGATGAATAAAACTAGAATCTTTATTTTAATAATGACAATTTTATTTCAGAAGGATAATTTAAATGAAAAAGGATGCATTTACCTATAAATTACTTTTTATAATTCTTGCAGTATTTCTGGTTTTTACTGTTTCCGGGTGCTCTCTTGTTGCATCTGCTTTTGAATTAAAGGATAAACTTATTGGTGAAGATATTAAAGATAATACAAAAAATACAACCCCGGTACTTAAAGAAAGAAGAGAAAGTAATATTGAAATTTTAGCTGCGTTTAATCAGGCTATCAGCAATGTTGCAGAAGAGGTAAAGCCCAGCGTTGTCAATATAAGGGTAATGACTAAGCATGAGGATTTTTTTGGACACATAAGGGAAAGAGAAGGGGTCGGTTCAGGAGTTGTTTTTTCTTCTGACGGATATATTATTACTAATAATCATGTTACTGAAAGCAGCGACTTAATAACTGTAACCTTATCTGATGGCAGCGAATATCAGGCAAAGCTTATAGGTGCAGATAAAGATACAGATATTTCTGTAATAAAGATAGAAACCGACAGCCTGAAACCTGGTGAATTCACAACAATTGAAGAAGTAAAGGTAGGTGAAATCGCTATTGCCCTGGGCAGTCCTTTCGGGCTACAGGCAAGTGTTACCCAGGGGGTTATAAGCGCAATAGGGAGAGATCTTTCAATTTCTTATGACTCTATGCCTATGGTCGATCTTCTGCAGACTGATGCAGCTATAAATCCAGGTAATAGCGGAGGACCACTTGTTAATTCAACCGGACAGGTGATGGGTATTAATACGATTATCTTCTCCACATCAGGTTCTAGTTCAGGAATAGGTTTTGCGATTCCAAGTGATACTGCTGTTAATATAGCGGAGCAAATAATAAAATACGGGGAAGCTCGGATACCATTTATAGGAATTGAGATGGGTGCCGATAATGATACTGATATAAAAGGAGTATTTGTATCAAGTATTGTTCCAGATTCTGCGGCGGAAGAAGCAGGCCTTAAGGCGAATGATATAATTACTGAATTCAATGGAAAAGAAATTAAAACACCTTATCAGCTTATTGCTCAAATGCAGAGACATGACGTAGGTGATAAAGCAATATTAAAAATATACAGAAATGGAGATTTTCTGGATATTAAAATAATACTTAAGGAAAAATAATATTTTTATATCAATTTGATATTCCTATTGCTCCAAGCGCAATACCTGAAGCTATTATGATGATTATGATGATTATACTGCTAAGAATGCCAAGCGAGCTCATTATGATGGCAGCAGTAGAAAAACCTCTTCCCCTAAGGTTCAAATCAGGTTTTGAAATTGAAACATTCGCTATTATTCCGAGAATCAGCGCAATAAGCCAGAATATCGGGAAGAATGCAAGGATAAAAGATGCTATCGCAAGGCTGCTTAATGCCTTCATCTGATTTGTTTTTACTTTGTCTGGTGACTGATTTTCTTCAAACCCTGCATCAGCCGAACTGGTTTGAATATAGGTATCAGGGCTTTTACCTGGATTATCCTTTATATTTAAAGACAATTCCTGCTCACCAGAGATATTTTCTACTATTGATTCTTCCAACAGCTTTCCGCAGTAACCGCAGTATTTTTTATTATTCTTATTTTTTGAACCGCATCCGGGACATTCTTTAAGTATTATTTTTGCCATTCTATATATTACCTTTCAGTTTTAATGTCTTTATAAAATACCTATCTGATGTTTGAGTGCTGCAAATAAAAATCAGATATTTCCAGTAAATTATAAGCTAAATTTGTAAAAAAACATTAATAATTACTATAATTAAAAAAAATATTTGTAATTAAAATAATAAAAATACCTACTTAACATAATAAAAAAAATAATTAATTATTTTGCTGTGAATGCAGTAAAATAATTAAATTAATGGTAAAGATAAATCAAAACCTTAAGTATCCAGAACTTACAGATTAAATTTTTTCTATTACATTTTAAAAGTTTATTATATAATACCAAGAAAATTGTTTAGGTTGATAGGAGAATGATTAATGAGCAAGAAAGTAATTTTTATTTTGACAGTTCTTTTTATAGTTACAGGACTTATCCTGTCAGGGTGCACAAAAACCGTATCAGCGCAAAATGACGGAGCGGTTTCTGAACAGTCATCTAATATTAAGACAATCAAATCCGGTGTCCTTACTGTCGGTTCAGACTGTACATGGCCGCCAATGGAGTTTATAGAAGGCGACAAGATAGTCGGTTTTGATGTCGATCTTACCCAGGCAATAGCTGATAAGCTTGGTCTGGAACTTGACTACCAGAATGCTGCGTGGGACGGCTTGTTCCCTGCTGTTGCAACACATAAATACGATATGGTAATTTCTTCAATAACTATTACAGATGAAAGAAAGAAGGAAATGGATTTTTCTGATCCTTATTATAAAACAGATCAGGCTGTAACTGTTAATAAGGATTCGGGTATTGATTCAATTGATAAATTTGAAGGGAAAATAGCTGCAGTTCAGATAGGAACAACAGGCGAACTTGTTGCTAAGGATATTAAGGATGTAACTGTAAAGACTTATGACGATATTCTTCTTGCTTTTGAAGATTTAAAAGCAGGCAGAGTCGATGGTGTTGTATGCGATTCATATGTAGGATATGCCTATGCTGTAAAAAATGATGATCTTACAGTAGGTTTTGATATTTCAACAGATGAACAGCTTGGTATTGGTTTTGCAAAAGATACACCTGAACTTGTCGAAGCAGTCAACCAGGTTCTTAAAGAGATAATGGAAGATGGTACATACGACGAGATTTATACAAAATGGTTTGGAGAAAAATAGTATAAAATATGGAGGGTTTGGCAGATTTAGCCCAGAAATACTTTTCAATAAGTATTATAAAGGAAGTATTTCCTTTTTTATTAAAAGGAGCTCTTTATACTATAATTTTTTCGGCAGCGTCTGAATTAATAGGGATAATAGTCGGTCTTTTTACTGCTATCATTAGGGTTACCAAGATAAAAGTACTAAGTCAGCTTGCGACTATTTATGTAGATATCTTCAGGGGAACTCCGCTTCTCATGCAGATAATCTTCATTTACTATGCGTTGCCATATGTAGGTATAAATCTGCCAGCTCCTGCAGCCGGAATAGCAGCTCTTTCAATTAACAGCGGAGCATATGTTTCGGAAATATTCAGGGCCGGCATAGAATCTATTGATAAAGGACA
>JAQVJB010000095.1 GCA_028695395.1 Actinomycetota bacterium
TTTTGTATGGTAACTTTCAGGCCTCTTGATTTTAAGAGCCTTCCAAGCGAAGCTGCGCAAATACCTTTGCCTAAAGATGAAAGCACACCGCCAGTTATAAAAATAAATTTAGTACTCAAATTTAAAATGCCTCCCTTATCTTTTTCTTGCTTAGCCTACTCTGATTTAAAAGTTCATTTGCGTGCATTAGCGATAAGTCGCTTTGCTTGGTTCCGCTCATCATCCTTGATATTTCAGGAGCTTTATCTTTTTCATCAAGAGTATTGATTTTAATTTTTGTTTTATCTTTATCAATATATTTTTCAATAAATAGATGATTATCAGCAAAACTTGCAATCTGGGGAAGATGTGTTATGCAAATGACCTGCTTGAAAACAGATATTTTATATAACTTTTCACCGACAATTAGAGCTGTCTGCCCCCCTATTCCGGAATCTATTTCATCAAATATCATTGTTTGTATATTGTCAGATTTTCCAAGGATGCTTTTAAGGGCAAGCATTATTCTGGAAATCTCTCCTCCGGAAGCAATTTTTGCCAAACTTTTAAGATCTTCACCCAAATTAAGAGAAATAAGAAATTCACATTTATTTATTCCTTCAGGAGTGAATTTAATTTTTTGATCCAGGTATTCAGCATCTTCGCCGTTTATAAAAGAGATTCCTACCTTAAAACATATCGATTTGAAATTAAGGTCAATCATTTCTTTTTTTATCTGTTTTTCAAAATCAGCTGATATATTTTTACGCAATTTATCCAATTTGACTGATTCTTCCAGCAATATGTTTTTTTTAACTTTAAAATCCTTGCTTTTTTCATTAATCATGTAATCAATATCTTCAATACCTTTGAGCTGCTCTTTTAAATCTTCTGCATATTTAAGCAGCTCAGGAATATCCATATTATATTTTCTTTTTGCTTCATTGATTAAAAATATCCTTTCCTGTATTTCTTCAAGTCTGCCCGGATTGAAATCCAGGTCTCTTATGAAAGAATTTAAATATTTATCTAATTCTTCGATTATTATTTTATAACCTTCGATATCGGGCAAAAATTTTGAGATATTTCTATCTATTTTTTCAAAATCTGAAAGTATTTTATAAAGTTTTGAATTATTAAAAATCAAAGAATAATCATTATTTTCATTTCCATTTAAAATCGCAATACATTCTGAAGAATACTGATATATTTTTTCATAGTTTTTTAAAATATTTTTTTCATTTTCAAGTTCTTCATATTCGCCGGATTTCAACTTTAAGTTTTCTATTTCATTTAGCTTCATTCTTAGATCATTAATATATTCATCTTTTTGTTTTTGTTTTTTTAATAAAGTATTCAGTTCCTGTTCAGACTCAATATAGTTTTTATAAGCGATATCAAATATTTTTTTTAATTCATTAATTTTGAAGCCACCGATTTCATCAATTATTTTAAGATGGTTCTTTGGATCAAGAAGGTACTGATGCTCATGCTGCCCATGTATGTCTATAAAAAGCTTGCCCAGGTTTTTTAAAACATTTACCTGGCTAAAATTTCCATTAATGAATACTCTGTTCCTACCGTTTTTATTAAGTTCTCTTGTTATTTCAAGGTCATCAGCTTCATCCAAATTTTTTATCAGCTTTTCTTCAAGCAAATACCTGGTTACAGTCCTGTTATATTTAAAATCAAAATAACCTTGTACTAATAGGGTTTCCTGGCCTTCTCTTATAAGGTCCAGATTAGCTCTTTCTCCAATAAGAAGATTTATTGCTTCTATTATTAATGTCTTACCTGCCCCAGTCTCACCTGATAGGATGTTAAATCCATTAGTAAACTTAATGTTTACATCGTCTATTATCGCAAAATTTTTTACATATATTTCTTTTAACATTTAATCAAGTGTTTTAGCGTAAAAAAACGCAGCAAATTAAATATAATTTTTGCTATTAATCCTTATTTACAAGTTTTTCCTTAAAAATCTTAAAAAATATATTCTTGTTAAAAGTGATAAGATTGAGTTTATATTTACATTTTTCGACTTTAAATATATCCTGGTCTGCTATTTTTGTATCACTTTTCTTGCCATCGATGTTCAGGCTGACCTCATTATCTTTTGAATTTATTTGTATTTCTATGTGATTGTCCGGGCTTAATACCAGGCTTCTGCTAAATAGTGTATGAGGACAAATCGGGGTAATTATAATTGACTCATTCTTAGGTTCAACAACCGGACCTCCTGCCGATAAAGAATAGGCAGTAGAACCTGTAGGAGTTGATATTATTACTCCATCTGCTCCATAATTAAGAATAGATATGCCGTTTATAATTATTTTTATTTGAATAATTTTTTCAAGTAATGCTTTGGTAATTACAAAATCATTTAAGGCGATATAAGGAGAATTTTCAGTATCTACAACTTTTCTATCTCTTAAAAGGCTGCCGGAAATCAACATTCTTTGTTCGATTTCAAAATTATTGTTTATGATTTTGTCCAATGAATCATACATATCAGAGACATTTATTTCAGCAAGAAAACCTAGATTACCGACATTTACGCCCATTACCGGCTTACTTGACTTAAATACATGTTTTGCGGCTCTTAAAAAAGTACCATCCCCTCCTACGGAAATAAGACAATCAATTCTTTTTTCAAATTCATCTTTGTCAACAGAAGGAAGAGAGTGACTGCTTGACAATGCATCATTCTTCAGCAAACAGACATTAATATTTTTTGATATCAGATAATCATAAATATCTTTAGATACATTAAGTGCTTTTGAATTATCATTATTGGAGATTATTCCGATATTATCCATATTTTTATATTAAATCCTTTACAATAAATTATCATGTGCTTCATTTATGTTTTTTTCAATCATCTCAAATATTCTATCATAATTGATTTTATTTTTTCTGTAATTCTCATTTATATTTTTTTTTAGGTAAAGCCAGAACTCAATATTTCCTTTTGCTCCTTTTAATGGAGAATATGTCATACCTCTTAATTCCACATCAAAATCATTAATTAAAAAGATAATCAGCTCTTTCATAACGTATTCATGAGTTTTTTTATCAGTAACAACGCCATTTTTACCAACAAATTCTTTTTTTGACTCAAATTGGGGTTTTACAAGTAAAAGCATCTCACCTTTTTCAGACAGTAAATCAAATATATTTTTGAAAACATTTTTGATTGATATAAATGATAGGTCGACAGCTGCCAGATCAGGTACTTCAGGCAGATCATTTTTTGAAAGGTTTTTGATATTTGTCCTTTCAAATAAAATAATTCTTTTATCATTTCTGAGCTTCCAGTCAAACTGCCCATAATTTACATCTACTGCAATTGATAACAATGCTCCATTCTGAATCATATAATCTGTAAATCCACCAGTAGAAGAGCCTATGTCGATAACTATTTTTCCATATAATGAAATATCAAATTCTTCAACAGCTTTTTTAAGTTTTATAGCGCCTCTTGAAACAAAATCTTTGCGTTTTTTTATTACTATTTCTGCATTTTTAGATATTTTCTGGCCAGATTTTCTAACTAATTCATTATTGGAAAAAACATTTCCGCTGATTATTAAAGCTTCAGCTTCATGTTTATCTTTAACTATTTTTTTAGAAATTAATAAATCAGCAGCACTGATTTTTTCTTTCTGAAAATCTTTCAATATAAATAAAAATATTTTTAATTTTTAATGGTTTTTTGAACTACTTAATATCTAATATTATACCGGAAGGTAGTGTTTCATAAAACCATTTTGCATCTTCCAGGCCAAGCCTTATGCATCCGTGGCTTGAAGCCTTGCCTAGATTATCAAACTCTTTCCTTATAATATTATCCTGTTCATCGAAAGGAACACTGTGAAATAAATAAGAATTGTAAAATCTTACAAAATAATAAGCTCCAACATCATATTCGGGGAGCCAAGAATAAAATATTTTATCACTAGTCTTATAAGAACCGGTCGGGGTCGGGGTTTCAGGTAAACCTGTAGAGCATATCAGTTCTTTAAGCAGCTTATCCTTGTAATAGACCCTTGTCTTCTGCTCATTGACTGATACATCAATATGATAAAAGGAAGGATTATTCTTATCATCTGATATTATAGTTTCACCATAAATAATTTTAGCTTCCTGCCAGTTCAGGGATACTGCAGCATTTGCATTTCCAATCTCATTTGATGCATATATCTTTAAATTATAAGTTTCTTCGGGCAATAAATTTATTTGTACAGTACTCGGTCCCCATGCGCCAAGACTGTCATCTTTTGAAAACGAAATACTTGCTCTCGGATAAGCAGCGGCTTTTACATGTATTCTGTAATATGCCAGTGAAGAATCCTCAAGTACAACAGGCCCTTCAATTATCTGTATATTTAATCTTGGATAGGTCTTTAATGGACTCTGAACCGGTTTTTCAACAATAATATTTTCATCAGCTTTTTTATTTTCAGAATTATTATCGGTATTTTTATCCTGAATTATATTTTTAATTTCCTTGTTGTTATTCACTGAATCTTCAGATACAGCTGGTTCTTTATCGTTATCCAAAGACATGGTTTTATTAGTATTATTATCCGGTTCTTGCTTATTTTTGTTATAACATGCGGTACTGAATATTAATAAAAATATAATTAAAAATATAAAATATATTTGTTTTCTTTTCATTTAGCCAATCTTGTCAAAACTATGTCTTCAAATTATAATTTCTTGCTTTAATTAAATCGAATCAATTATAGTATTTAATTTTTCCCTGTAGTACTTAAATTCATTCCAGCCTACTTCCGGAGGTATAAGGTGATCTCCGAAAGGTATAAAGCCGCCCTGTTCCAAAAGCCATTTTACAGGCTCGAGTATTTCATCTATTTTTTTAAAACCATATTGAATATCAAGTTTTGGTATACCTCCCATTAAAAGAAAATCAGGATATTTTTTTCTTAGAGATACTACATCCATCCCAGCGCTTACTTCCATTGGATACATTCCTGTAACCCCGGATTCTATGAACATAGGCACCAATTCATTACAATCACCGTCAGTATCAACAAGGAAAGTATTTATTCTTTTACTTTTTAGAAAATCTGAAATCTTTTTATAATAAGGTAATACAAATTCTTTTATGATTGCAGGTGATAGCATCGACCCTTTCCCGGAAGAAATATCTTCCCACAGGTTACACATATCTACATCCGTATATGATAAAACTTCTTCCCAGAGAGCAATCCATATATCAGTCAATCTATCAAGTATATCTTTTATTAAGTCAGGTTTATCGTAATAAAATAAAAATAAATTTTCATACCCTATCAAATGAGTCAGGGTGCCGAAAATACCGCAGGGATATCCCCCTAGCGCTAGTGGAAAATCCCGGTTTTTATATTTATATGCAATTTCTTTCCAATTTGAGGGCAGTCTTTCTTTAATATTGTTTAAGCTCATTCGCTCAGATTTAAGTTTATCCCATGTTTCCCAATCTTTTATCGGCCAGTCTAGACCGGAAGGTATAACCTGCTGTGTCTTTGAAAATCTTCTTTTGCAGCCATCAAGGTCGATGTAATCGATGTATTTTTCATTCTCATTTACTATTTCCGGTTTAAATTGTGGATAAAACAAGTGTTCTGCACACACTACATTTTGCTGAGAATCCATATTAAAAAAATCTTTTATATCGTAATCCAGCGCAAAACCCTGTGAAGGAAAATAAATGCCTCCGCCAAGGACCGCGAAACCTTCAGGAAGCTCAAGCTCTTTTTCCGGCTCATTGTAGACGGCTTCATAGATTGTCTTGTCATTCATCAGGAAATGTTTCCAGACTGTAGTATATAAGGAAGAAGTAGTATTTATAATATTAATAGGAACTTTAGGATATTTTCTTAAGGGAAGTCCTTCCCTGTACCATCTTTTTACAGCAGAGCCCCAGTAACCGAATTCCCACTTTACTGCAGGTGTTTCCTTATTAAAATTAGTAAATTCAATAAATTTTTCCCTGGAATTCATTATCCCTCCTTAATTAATATTAAGTATTTGGAAGCATATTGTCTCTTATGCTATCAATATCAACAAGGATTTTGCCGAGTATGCCGTTTACGAATTTAGGTGTATCTTCTTTTTGTCCTAAAAGTTTTGCTATTTCTATAGCTTCATCTACTGAAACTTTCAATGGAATATCATTTTCAAAAAACATTTCATAAATTGCCATTCTTATTATATTTCTATCTATTATTGATATTCTCTCAATTGTCCAGTTTTCAACCACTTTTTTTATTATATCATCAATGAGTTCCTTGTTTTTTTCTACACCAAGTACTAATTTTA
>JAQVJB010000096.1 GCA_028695395.1 Actinomycetota bacterium
CTGTAGGGTCTGAATCCGATTTGATAACTTTCCATTCATTTTCATCCCTGTCAAAATCAGCAATCCTGTCAAGGGGAAGCTTCATGTAAAGACCCTCTGCTGTTGCCGCAATCTCTCCGTCAGGATTTATGATTTCTCCAGTGCCTTTGAAAAGCCTCTTGTCTACCCTGCTCAATCTTCCAAAAACTTTTAAATCAACTCCGAGAGGAATCGGCTTTTTATATTTCACCTTAAGCTCCAGCGTAACACCCCATAATTCATCATCGCTCTTTATATTAATAGCCCTGCCGATTGTTTCATCAAGTATTGATGCGGCAATTCCGCCATGCAGCCTTCCAGGATATCCCTGATGCTCTTCTTCCCCTTTAAAAATTGCGACAATCTCTTCGTTTTCAGTTTCATAAAACTGAGCCTTAAGGCCGTAACTGTTTTTCAGCCCGCATACAAAACACATTTTTGAATTTTCCTGTTTTCCTGTTACTTTTTGCACTCTTTACCCCATCTATTTAAAAATGACTATAAAAATCTGACTTTATTGTAGGAATATCTTTTAAATTTTTCTAAATCATTTGTCTTGAAAATAATCATATCGCCTATTTTTTTAACTCCAGAAAATCATTTTCTTCTATAATGAAGCAGCCAGCTTCTCTTAAAAATACTTCAGCAATAATATTAATATCATCTTTATAATTAATTAGGCTTATCGAATTTATTAACGTAGTTTATCCTATCCATGATCGGCGGATGGGTATAGATAAGAAACTTAAGCACACCCGAAGGACTAACATATGAAAGATTGGATCGTGCAAGTTTTTGCAGCATTTCTATCTGGGTCCCGCTATCACCTGTAAGCTCTGCTGCTTTCATGTCTGCCTGAACCTCAAAATGTCTTGATATCATATTGCTTAAAGGATTTGTCATATATGCAATGAGACTGAATGCAATAAATAAAATCAGAACAAGCCTGGCGCTTACTGCCATATTAAGTCCGCCCTTAAGAATGAACATTATAAAAAATAAAATGACCATTCCTGCTATTCCTATTGCTATATTTTTAGCAATATGCATATATTTCCAGTGCCCCATCTCATGCGCAATAACAGAAAGTACTTCTTTTTTTGAATATTTATTAAGAAGATTATCGTATATGACTATTCTCTTACTTTTGCCTATCCCGGTAAAATAAGCATTTACCTTATTTGTTTTCCTGCTTGCATCCGCGACAAGGATACTGCCCACGCTTATTTTTGCACTTTCTGCCAGTAAAAGTATTTCTTTTTCAAGTTCTGCATCCTTCAGAGGTTCAAACTTATAAAATAAAGGATCTATCAGGATGGGAAATATAAAATTTGCAAATACTATAAATACTATGAAAACCGCAATGGCAATAATCCACCAGTACTTAGGTGAGTGTATCATCACAGCATAAATCGCCGTCAGTCCTATAGTGCTGATTATCATATAAAGCACGCCCTCTTTTATTGCTTCCACAAACCAGGCTGAAAGCGTCTGGTTTGAAAGACCGAATCTATGGCTTATTGCAAATTCCTGATAATACTGCAATGGCAGAAGGAATAAGAAAAGTGCAAGCGTAAAAAGGAAAAATATAAGAGCAGCAAGCATCACATGGACCCTTGTGCTCATGTAAACATTATTCCACAATAAAAAAAGCAGCAATCCCATAAAAGCCCAGGTCATAAACCTTTCCAATACTGAAACCAGAAGAACTGTCCTGTTGTAATCCGAAGCCTTTTTCAGAAAATCACTGTCAAAATAGCTAAGAACATCTTTGCTTTCAGAGGATTTAATAAATAGCGCACAGATAAAAAGGATAATGAGCATTGCCAAAACAACCGCTCCAATAATAATCAAAAAATTAACCGGCCATCCGAAACTGCTTATCATCGCTTTCTTATTCATCACCCCGACTGGATTCGATATATTATCACTGTATTTATAAACTAATAAATAATCTCCGGGCCTAACCTTTCAAGCAAATGCTTCCGGACATATTCTTCCAGGCATTTATGTTTTAATATATATTTTCTTATATGCGTCCCGGAACCTATTTTTCTGACTATACTATAATTTTTGTAATAAAAAAACATTCGTTTAATAGTTTTGCTGCCAGCCGGTTTATCTTTTTTTTAAAAATATATTATTGATTAAGCGATCATTTGCAAATTAAATGATGATGGATCATTCCTGCAACACAAGCATCTCAAATAAGAAAAACCAAAAAAGGACCATATTATAAATTCAAATAATTAAAAACTTCTGAAAAAAAGTAACAAATTATACGTTCTCGTAATTGACATCTATAATAAAAATGTTAAAATGTTATCATTATCAGTTATCATTACCAGTTATTGATAACATCATTAACATAATCTAAGTTTAAATTCTAATATATGTCATTGATAAATTTAAAAAACCTTTTAGGTCATGCCAAATCAAATAAGTATGCAGTAGGTGCTTTTGCAATGACAAATATTGACTTCATAGAAGCTCTGCTTGAGTCGGCAATTGAAAAAAAATCCCCCATAATCCTCCTGCTTGCCGAAGTACATTTTAAATACCTGGATATAGAAAGAGTCGCACCGATAATAATAGACAGAGCAAGAAGCGCGAATATCCCGGTATGTGTAAGCCTTGATCACGGGCTTAATTTCAAGACAATAGTCAAAGCTATAAGATGCGGTTTTAATTCAGTTATGTTTGACGGAAGCAAATTCCCTCTAAAAGAAAATATAAGCCAGACAAAAGAAATAACAAGAATAGCTCATGCAGTGGATGTTAGCGTAGAAGCTGAGCTTGGATATGTGGGCGGAGAATCAGTAGGCGAAAAAGCACCGGAGTCACATACTCCTGATAAAAACCTCTTTACCAATGTAAAGGATGCAAAAAGGTTTTATGAAGAAACAGGAATCGACGCTCTGGCTGTTGCAGTAGGAAATGTCCACGGCATTTACAAGGGCGAGCCAAAGCTGGATTTTGAACTTTTAAAAGAGCTCAGCGATACTCTCCCCATCCCCCTTGTGCTTCATGGAGGAAGCGGCATTTCTGATGATGATTACAAAAAATCAATAGAGTTGGGAATATGCAAAATTAATTATTATACCGGCATGACAATGGCTGCAGTAAAAAGGATGCGGGCATACTTAACTGAAAATCCTGATGTAAACAGCTATCCGGACATAATAAAAACATCCATGCTGGCAATAATGGAAGACGTAAAAGAACGTCTTGATGTTTTCGGAAGTACCGGAAAATGTGATTCCAGTGACAGTCTATGCCTATCCTGCGACGACAGATCCTGTGGAATCAATATAAGAGATAACAATCATTCGTCTTCAGGCACAATCTCCTACAAAGACCTGATAAAGACAATCTCTGATAAAGTAAGCAATAATATTTTAAATTTAAGCAATAAATAAAAGATAAATTTTTTAAATAAACCTATTTATTGAAGAAAAAATATTTATTGAAAATAAATAAACAAAATCCAGGTAAAATGCAGAGACTGACAATAAAAGATATTTCAAAAATAGCCGATGTTTCCATGATGACTGTTTCCAGGGTTATCAACAATGAAAAACATGTTAAGAAGGAAACAAGAGAAAAAGTACTGGGTATAATAAAGAAATATGGTTATGAACCAAACTTTTTTGCCCAAAATATAAAAAGCAGGAAGACAAACACTATCGGGCTTATAATCGGCGATATTGAAAACCCTTACTATTCCCGGCTTTCAAAAGGAGTGATTAATGTAGCTGAGATAAATAACTACAATGTCATAGTGTGTAATTCAAATTACAGCCCCAAACTTGGAGAGAAATATCTCAATATGCTTATAAAAAAAGGAGTGGACGGCATTCTGATAGCAACTATCGATGTTTCAAACGAGGCAATAAATACTTTAAATAAAAGAAACATACCTTTTGTCCTTGTTACCCGCAAAAGCGAAGAAGAAAACGGCAATTATTTCATAACCGACGACTATCTGGGCGGCAAGCTGGCGTCTGAATACCTTTTAAGGCTCGGACATAAAAAAATATTTTTTTTAAGGTCAGCAGATGTTTTAGGCGCAAATGAAAGGCTGAGAGCTTTTAAAGATAGCATGAATGAGAATAAAATTCCCTTTGATAACAGCTTTATTTCTAAAATCCTTACAAATGCAGAAGATGCCTATGCGGCAGTAGCAGAATTCATAGAACAGGGTAAGCATAAGGAATTCACTGCAATAATCGGCGGTAATGATTTTCTAGCCATGGGAGCAATGGATGCCATCATTGATAAAGGATTAAATATCCCTAAAGATTTATCTCTAATAGGATATGACAACCTATGGATAACTAAGATACTAAAAGTCCCGCTTACGACAATAAGACAATCCAAGATGAAGTTCGGATATATGGCTACAGAAAGATTGCTTGAAATGATTAAAAATCCAGAAATGAAAAAATATCCCCAGAAAATAGTTCTGAAGCCGGAACTTGTAATAAGAAATTCCTGCAGAAATCTGAATTGATTAATAAGTAAAAAAATATATTAAAACCAGAATATGCATAAATAATGGATTAAAGAGTTGGCAAACGCAGATTAGCTAAAAGACAAACTGCTTTACACTCTTCCAGTCGGAATGGCAAACCTTGTAGGACAGTGGGATTCGCCGTGGCAGCTTGTCGCGGCAGGGGTAATAATAACATCTATTCCTATATTTGTAATATACCTGCTCATACAGGACCAGTTTGTAAAAGGACTTACGGCAGGCGCAGTAAAAGGATAATCCAATTTATTAAAGGAGTAAAAGCATGAACTCAAAAGAAAGAATTTTAACTACTTTAAACCATGAGGAGCCGGACAAAGTACCTATTGACAGCTGGATGGCTCCTGAAGTTGCCGAAATATTAATCAAGGGTCTTAACCTGGATATAGAAAAAGATCCTTTTGCACTCTCAAAAGCACTGGGAAATGACCTTCTTTATACAACAGTTGGTTTTTGTGACGGATTCAGTTCCATTTTCAAGGAAGACAGGAAAATAGCTGAAAATCTTTACCAGGACCAGTTCGGGATAAAATGGAAAAAACATACACAGCAATTCGGCGGATATTGTGAATTTGTAGAGCATCCCCTGGCAGATATAAAGAACTATGATAGTTATAAGTTGCCCGACCCTTTTAAAGTCCATGCCAATGAATTCAAACAGTATGAAAATCTTTTTAAAAATGAAGGTAAAGAATATGCCATACTCGGAGGATGCGCATGCACTATGTTCGAAGCTGCCTGGTATCTAAGAGGTCTTGAGAATTTTCTTACAGACCTATACTTAAATAAAGATTTTGCAATGGAGCTTCTGGATATCACAATGGAATATTCCCTTACCCTGTCAAAAAAACTGGTTGAAATGGGCGTCGATATTATCTGGTGGGGCGACGATGTATCTAATGAAAGAGGCCCTTATATAAATCCCAAGCTTTTCAGGGAAGTAATAAAACCAAGATATGCCCATATGGTTGAAGAAGTGAGGAAAATAAATAAAGACGTATTTATAGCATTTCACTGTGACGGAAAAGTTGACTGGGTAATAGAAGATTTCATTGAAGTCGGTTTTAACATACTTAATCCGCTTCAGCCTGATGTAAATGATGTTGCAGAAATAAAAAAGAAATATGGAGATAAGCTTACTTTCTGGGGAAACACAGACACAAGAAGAGTGCTTAGCCAGGGCACTTTCAGCGATGTGGCAGAAGAAGTAAGACATGTAATAGAAGTCCTGTCTCCGGGAGGGGGGCACATCCTATGCACCAATCACACGATACAAGCTTCGAAAAGGGCGGTTGATAATACTGTCGCATATTACTGGGCAGCAGAACATTTCAGGGATTATCCTATAAATGTAAAAAAGATTGTGTCAGATAAAAAGCTTGATGTTTATTTCACCTAAAGCATAGTGCTTATTTCAATTTATTTTTTAATCCGGGAGAAGAAATGAAAGCTAAAAGAAGAAGCTATGGCTGCAGATTCGGTGATGAATTAAAATACAAAGACCTGGAATTGCTTATAATGCAGAATGAGCTTATAAGCGTATCGATACTAGCAGGTAAAGGTACGGACATAATAAGTCTTTTATACAAGCCTGAAGATGTTGAATTTATGTGGATATCCCCGAAAGACTTTGATAGCAAAGACCTTATTGCCCATGATTTTTTAGAGGCATACCCTGGCGGATGGCAGGAAATAGTTCCCAACGGCGGCCCCCC
>JAQVJB010000097.1:0-1553 GCA_028695395.1 Actinomycetota bacterium
TAGAAAAGTCTGTAAATTTTCCAGCTATGACTTTTGCAGCATTATTTATAAGAATGTCAAGTTTTCCTTTTTCTGTTTTTACATATTTAAAAAGATCCTTGATATTATTCTCATAAGAAAGATCCGTGGGAAAAATAATTGAATTTCCGCCTGAATCATTTATTTCTTTGCTGACTTTTTTTAAATTTTTTTCATTTCTTGCTGCAAGTATTACGGTAGCCCCTTCTTTTGCAAGACCCATGCTTATGTTTTTTCCTATTCCCCGGCTTGCCCCGGTGACAAGTGCTATTTTAGCTTTTAATTCCATAAGACCTATCCTTTTTCAATTAAAAATGGTTAATTCATAAAAATTATAAATGCCTGGTCGCTTTATTCATAAAACCAATTATAAAAATATTCATTTTTTAGATGCATGGTGTTCATTTTAAGATAAAATATTTAAATAGGAAATGTTTTTACCCTTTTTGGTTTTATGATTCCAGTTAAATATCAGTATGGTTTTGCAATCAAATCTTAGTATATTTAAGCAGCTGTCATATATTTATAGAAGAAGGCATACTTTTATAAGTATGCCTTCCACCCCAAATCAATAAAGGAGAAGCAAAAGAAAAACACATTATAATAAAGATGACGAAATTAATTAAAAAAAGTTAGCAATTTAAAATATATTTTTTACCTTAAAAAAAATAAAATAATTAACGTATCTTTTTAGATGATATAAAATTATCAACAAGCTGTTTTTTTATTTAAGAATTATATATGAGTTTTTTATAAAAGATAAAGGAGAGGAAATTGCAAAATATACTTAATATCGATGATTTCATTGCGATTATAAAGATTGCAAGTAAAGAGATTGATAAAAATAAAGAATACCTATCTAATCTTGATTCTGTTATAGGGGATGGCGACCATGGTACTACTATTTCAACAGCCTTTACTAAAATAAATAAAGAGCTTGCATCTAAAAATTTTACTTCTATACCAGATCTTTTAAAATTTATAGGCAATCTCTTTATAACCTCGATAGGCGGTACAACAGGACCTATCTTCGGCTATATCTTTATTGGAATGGCTTCTGAGCTAAGCGATTTAAAATATGAAGAAGTATCTCTTTCTGAATTTTATCATATGCTTTCCGGAGCACTTCAGAAAGTAGTCAGCATAGGCAAGGCTAATCCCGGAGACAAGACGCTTGTTGACACCCTTAATGCTGCAGTCAATTCTCTTAGGAATTCAGTTGAAAAAAATATCAAAATGTCTGAAGGGATAAGGATAATGGCAGCTGAAGCACAAAAAGGTGCAGAATCTACAAAAGACATGATTGCTGTTAAAGGAAGGGCAAGATATCTTGGAGAAAGATCAATAGGGCATCAGGATGCCGGAGCTACTTCTGTTTCTATAATTTTAAACGCATTTAACATTTATTTGCAAAGCAAATAGTGAAAGGATTGTAAATAAGATGGTAAAAAAACTGATAAATAATCCGGATGGAATCGTGAATGATCTTATTGAAGGTTTTATTTTTATAAATAATAAAAAAGTTAAGAGAATAG
>JAQVJB010000097.1:1653-6259 GCA_028695395.1 Actinomycetota bacterium
TCGGGGAATTCTGTACTTCTCAGGAAATGGCCGGGATATCTGTAACTATGATAAAGCTTGATAAAGAGATAAAAAATTATTATAACCAACCTGCAGATAGTCCTGGTTATCTGAAACTGTAAAGCTTGTTTATATATTTAAACTCTTTATTGATGGATTTTATAAATACTTAAACTTCATAAATTCTTATTTGGAATAATTTATTTGATTGCCTGGCATATCTTTTTACCAAATTCATGAAGTCCTTTAAGATCTTCTTTCCCGGGATTCCACATAAGTCTTAAGCCTTCATCAATAATTTCAAAGCCGGCTTTTTCAAATTCGCTATTTATTATTTTAACGGATTCTCCGCTCCATCCATAACAACCAAAAGAAGCAGCTTTTTTATTTTTAAACCCAAGACCTTTTACAAACTCCAGCAATGCAGCAAGAGAAGCAAGATAACCTTTATTAACTGTAGGGGAACCGGCAATCACAGCTTTTGATTTAAATATTTCAGTTACTATCGTGTTCATATCATGTCTTGCGCTGTTAAAAAGTTTGATTGAAATTTCTTTATTATTCATTTTAATCCCTTTTGCAATTTCCTCAGCCATTCTCCTGGTCCCGTTCCACATGGTATCATAAACAATAGTTACCTGATTTTCCTGATAAGCATTTGCCCAGCTTAAATACTTTTCTATTATCTGTTCAGGGTTTTTTCTCCATATCACTCCGTGGCTAGGGCAAATCATATTAACCGGCAAATTAAAAGATAAGATTTCCTGTATTTTTTTCACAACAAGGCTGCTGAAAGGAGTAAGTATATTTGCATAATATTTTATTGCTTCTTCATATAATTCGCTTTCAGGTACCAGGTCATTAAACATGAACTCGTTTGAGTAGTGCTGTCCGAATGCATCATTGCTGAATAAAACATTATCCCCGGTAAGGTATGTAAACATACTATCCGGCCAGTGAAGCATCCTCGCCTCTATAAAAATGAGCTCCTTTTTGCCCAAACTTAATTTGTCACCTGTTTTTACGGTAACAAGGTTAAAATCTTTATGGAATTGTCCTTTTAAGGATTTTACTGCATTGTTAGAGCAGTAAATAGGAGTATTTGGTATTTTTTCAGCTAAAAGCGAAAGAGCTCCGCTGTGGTCTGTTTCTCCATGGTTAGCTACTATGTAGTCGATTTCATTTAGATTGATTTCTTCTTCCAGGCCTGAAATAAACTCTTCTGCAAAAGGTGACCATACAGTATCTACCAGAACAGTTTTTTCATCCCTTACAAGATATGAATTATAAGAAGAACCTCTGAATGTTGACAATTCTTCTCCGTGGAACTTTCTAAGCTCCCAGTCTATTTTTCCGACCCATTTTATATTTTCATTGATATTAAAAGACATTTGTCCTCCTAATTAATTAATTGAATTTTTAAATTTTAGATTAACTTCTTAAAAAATAAAAGTCAAAAAATCATATAATATTATAGCTTTTATGATTTCCGGTTAAAAATTACCGTAGCAGGAACATCCAGACTTTTAATATATTTATTTATATTTTTATAATTCATTTTTTTGAGCTAAAATACTTAATAATTTTTAAAGGATTCTAAAAAATTATTTTAATATGAATAGAAAAGCATTAAGGATAATAATAATTCTTGTAGTTATTATAATTATTCTCATAATGATAGCTGCTTCTATCGGAGCAGCAAACCTTTCTTTACTATCAACTATAAAAATAATTTTCAGTAAAGTATGGGGGATACGCAACTTAATAGATATTTCATCTATAAACGTCCAGGATGTAAAGATTATTTTTGATATTAGATTGCCCAGAATATTTATGGCTGTCATGGTAGGAATTGCATTGTCAGGTTCAGGAGTAATATTCCAGGGCATATTCAGAAATCCTATGGCTGATCCGTATATTATAGGTGTATCTTCCGGAGCTGCATTTGGAGCGACAATCGCTATAATGTTTGCAAAAGGCCTGAAATTTTTTAATCTTTCAATGATAAGCCTTTTTGCTTTTGCTGGAGCGATACTTACTACATTGCTTATATATAATATTTCAAAAATAAAGGGTAAGATATCGATACTTACTCTTTTGTTGTCAGGTGTGGCGTTAAGCTCGCTTCTAACATCTATAATCTCTTTTTTAATGATTTACAGGACTCATGACCTGTCAAGAGTATATTTCTGGATAATGGGAGGCCTAACAAATTCATCATGGCTTAATCTTTCGATAATCACACCTGTTGTCATTATAATATCTGTAGTTATTTTCTTTTATACCAAAGACTTAAATGTTCTTTCTCTTGGTGAAGAAAGAGCTAATCAACTGGGGATGCAGACAGAAAAATTAAAACTTACCCTATTGATACTGGCTTCATTAATTGCAGCTGCAGCAGTTTCCGTAAGCGGCATAATCGGATTTGTCGGTCTTATTACTCCACATATAATGAGGCTTTTTGTAGGGCCGGATCACAAGATATTATATCCGACTGCAGCATTATCGGGAGGGATAGTGCTATTGTTTTCTGATACAATTGCAAGAATTATTCTTGCTCCCAGAGAAATACCTGTAGGAATAATTACCTCTATCATAGGTGTGCCTTTTTTTATATATTTACTTATCCGATCAAAAAAGCAGGTGTTTTAATTGGAAAGCAATATATCCTTACAGGCATGTGCGCTGTCTTTTGCATATAATAAAATCCCTATATTAAAAGGGATAGATTTTACTATTGAAAAAGGCAGCTTTCTTTCAATCATAGGTCCAAACGGTGCCGGAAAAAGTACGCTTGTAAATATTATAAGCAAGGTTCTTTTTCCTTTTGAAGGAGAACTTGAAATAGAGGGTAATAGCATAAAAAAACTAAGCAGTCATGAAGTTGCAAAAAAAATAGCTGTTGTACCCCAATATTCTGATATGGGATTTAATTTTACTGTTTCCGAGATAATACTTATGGGTAGATATCCGCATATCAAGAGGTTTAAAGGTGAAACCAGGCATGATTATGATATTTGTAAGAAAGCTATGCATCTTACAAGGACAGAGCAGTTCAGTTCAAGAAAATATAATGAGCTTTCAGGAGGGGAGAAGCAAAGAGTAATAATAGCTCAGGCTCTTGCGCAGGATACCCCTGTCATTATTCTTGATGAGCCCACCAGCCATCTTGACATAAATTTTCAGATAGAGTTTATGGAATTATTTTATGATTTGAATAAAAATCACGGCAAGACAATCATAGGGGTATTCCATGATATCAATCTTGCCCTGCAATATTCTGAAAAAATAATAATGCTAAAAGAAGGGAAAATATTTTCAAGCGGCAATGCCTCGGATGTAGTTACCAGGACAAATATGATGGCTGTATTTAACAGCGATGTCTATGTGACTAAAAATCCATTTACAGGCAGACTTTATGTCAGTCCGAATTTCAACCTGAAAATTAATAAAGGGAAAAATGTCAATAAAAAAGAAATAAAAATCCATGTCATTGGCGGAGGGGGAGCAGCATCTCATATTTTGAACATTCTCCACAATCAAGGTTATATATTATCTACTGGTGTTATAAATAATCTGGATACAGATATTAACACTGCTCAAGAACTGGGAATTATTTTTGTAAATGAAGCTCCGTTCTCTCCTATATCAAAAGAGGCTTATTTAAGAAATTTGGAACTTATAAAAAATGCTGACATGGTCGTTCTTCCTGGGATTGAATTCGGTAATGGCAACATATTAAACCTTGAAGCAGTTTATGAATCTGTCAGACTAAACAAAAAGATTATAGTCATTGATGAAATCGACATAAGCAAGAGAGATCATATCAATGGTAAAGCTTCAGCTCTATATGATGAAATAATTGACTCAGACGCTTATGTAATAAAAACTGATGAAGATATCATAAAGGCAATCTCTGAAGTATTCACATAATCTTCAAATAAATTGTTTCCTGCATAATTATTATAAACAGGTGTATATCTGTATAGCTGATAAATTATAATTATGCTTTTTTAACTTAATTATAAAAAATGATTATAGGATTTAAGAATGAATAGATTAAAAGTAAGCATACATAAGTGTTTCGGCTACGAAAGAGAAGAGCTTGACAAGGCCATTGATATTTGTCTGGATGACATAGGAGGATTTGAAGAATTAATATCAAATTCCAAAAAAATATTGTTAAAACCGAACCTATTGTCGATTGCTGAACCTGATAAAGCTGTTACGACCAGCCCTCTTTTTATTGAAGCAGTCATTAGAAAAATACTTTCAATTAACGGAAATAATGCAAAAGCAATCACTCTGGCAGATAGCTCTATACCTATAGTTCCTTTTTCTAAAAAAGGTTTAAAAGAGCTTTATGAAAAAACAAAGATGAATTCTCTGTCTGAGAAATATGGAATAAATCTTAATTTTGATACTAGTATTAAAAAAGTCTCTATACCTGGAGGAGTCGCAGTAAAGAACATAGAAGTCATGAAGCCTGTTATTGATAGTGATTTAATAATAAATCTTCCAAAATTCAAGACACATAATCTTACGATTTTTACAGGGGCAGTAAAGAATATGTTCGGAATCATACCGGGAATGGCAAAACCTGGGT
>JAQVJB010000013.1 GCA_028695395.1 Actinomycetota bacterium
GAGCAGAAGCTTCAAGTACTATAATAGAACCTGCATCAGGTAGATGTATCTATATTTCTGGGGCAAATGTCGATATAAGTGGATTTACAATAACTGGTGGCAATGATTCTATTCTGGGTGGAGGTATCCTCAATAATGGTACATTAAATATTTCAAACAGTACAATAACAGGAAATACAGCTGATTCTGATGGCGGAGGTATCTATAACGACGGCACATTAACTATAACAAGCAGCACAATAAGTGGAAACACTGCATATGATAAAGGTGGCTGTATCTATAATGTCGACGGCACATTAACTATCACAGGCAGCACAATAAGTGGGAACACTGCATATGGTGATGGCGGCGGCATCTATAATAACGATGATACAACAGTCAACATAACTAACAGTACAATAAGCGGAAATACTGCAACTAATTATGATGGCGGAGGTATTTATAACGACCACTGCACAGTAAATATCACTAATAGTAATATAAGCGATAATACTGCAACTAATGGCGGTGGTATATATAATGACTACAGCACATTAAATATCACTAACAGTACAATAAGCGATAATACTGCAACTGGAATTGCCGGCGGTATCTTTAATCATGCAAGTAGCCCGACGGTAGGTGCCAGGTACAACTGGTGGGGAGATGCAAGCGGTCCTTACAATGAAAGCATAAATCCGTCTGGCATAGGAAACAGTGTATCTGATAATATTAATTTTGCTCCATGGTCAGCTAACCCTGCAGGTTATAGCGCACTATCAAATCCACTTAGCCCTCAGGACTGGGTATTTAAGAATCTAAACATTGACGAGCTTCTTGCTCTTTACGGTCCAACACCGGAAGGTTTTGTCAGGATGTTTTATGACAGCATACTTGGAAGGCTGTCTGATATTAACGGACAAAATTACTGGACCGGGCAGCTAAACTCTGGAGCTTTTGGCGCAAGCCAGGTGGCAGAGCACTTTATCTTCTCAGATGAACTTGGTGACAAGATAGATGCTATGAATAGTGAAGAGTTTATAACCTTTTTATATAATTCATTCCTGTCAAGAAATCCAGATAGTGAAGGGTTTGAAAACTGGTTAAGCTATATGAATAGCGGAGCCTCCAAACTTGATACATTAAGAGCCTTTATGAATAACCAGGAGTGGTTTGATATATGTGCAATGTTTAATGTAGTTCCCTAAGGTAACTTGATAATAATATATTTTATATTAAGGCCTCATAGAGATGTGGGGCTTTAATATTTATATAATTGTAGTTAAAGGAATTATTTAAGCTTATAGTCGAATTCTTTTATTTGGCCAGGACTTTCCTGGATTAAGTGTTTCTGTAATCTGATACGGAGTTTTTGCTATAGAAAATAAAAATCTTGGATAACTCTCATAAAGCATTATTATATATGGTTTACTTATGTCAAATTGTCCGTCCCTGTACTGGTAGCCCTTAAAAATGAAAATACCAAGCCAGATATTGAAGCAAGTCATAATTTTTAAGAAAGTTACGGAATAGGATTATGACATTTATTATTATAAGAATGCGGATAGGAATGATTTTAAATTCTGAATTAGCATGTAGTATACATCTTGTTGACAACTATATTACTAAATATTATGATAAGTTGTATACTAATAATTTAAAGATAAGTAAAGTATTCGATTTGTTTACAACTCGTAAATTAATTAATTAGAATAGCTGTAAACATAATTATTTTTATTTATGGAAATCAAAAATTTGATTTTAAAAAAATTAAAAGAAAAAGGAGAGGTACGCTCTTCTGAAATAGTTAAATCAACAGGTTATTCCAGGGCATATATAAATAGATTTTTTAAAGAGCTTTGTGAAGAAGGCACATTGATGCTTATAGGTAAGGCGAATAAAGCAAAATATATTCCTGCCGATGAGAAACTTGTTAAAAAAGAAATAAAATCCGTCAAAAAAGTTCATAAATTATTAAATAATTTAAATCTCAGCGAGGATGATATTTTTAGAAATATCAAAAAAAATTCAGGTATTACTGATGATTTAAAAAAGAATGTTTCTAATATCCTGGAATATGCTTTTACTGAAATTTTGAATAATGCGATAGAGCATTCTATTTCAGAAAAAATAGAAATAATCATTGAGAGAAGAAAAGATAATGTGGTATTTATTATAAGAGACTGGGGAGTAGGAATCTTTAATAATATTATGCTTAAAAAAAATCTGAAAAGTGAAATGGAAGTTATTCAGGATTTGATTAAAGGAAAACAAACTACAGCTCAGGAACAACATAGCGGTAAAGGTATCTTTTTTACATCAAAAGCCGGAGATATTTTAACTATCCAAAGTTCAAGGAAAAAATTAATTTTTAATAATCTGATTGATGATATTTTTATTTCTGATATAAAAAATACCAAGGGCACAAAAGTAATTTTTTCAATTAGCCTTAAATCAACAAGAGACTTAAAAAAGATATTTAGTAAATACACTGATACTAATTATAAATTCAGCAAAACAGAAATCGATATTAAATTGTATGAGGAAGGGATAAATTATGTTTCCCGCTCACAGGCCCGAAGAGTTTTAGCAAATCTTGAAGAGTTTAAAACAATAGTTTTTGATTTTAAAGACGTTGATACAGTTGGCCAGGCTTTTGCAGATGAAATATTCAGAGTATGGAAAATCAAATACCCGGACATAAATGTCATTTGGAGAAATGCAAATGAGAATGTTTTATTCATGATAAATAGAGCATTAATAAGAGAATAAGCAAATTATAAAAAATGGTTAGATGAAAATATTTTATAATTGATGTTAGACACAATTGGTAGCGCATACTGTACAATAGCAAGAACTTTTGAGATAAAAGTTGAAATATCATTCTGATGAATATCTATTTTTAAAATTGCAAAATTAACAACCATTATTTTAAATAACTCATTGTTACTTTCATTAGATTTTCAATATTCTGTCTCTGATATGAATATTTTGAAGATTTAACTATTTTGTCAGAGCTATCGAAATATTTCCCGGAAACGCCGTCCAGTTTATCCGACAAAGCAAGGTATTGGTAAGTTTCTGCCATTTTATCAGGTGAAATCGAGAACCTGCTTTTTAAAGAATATAAAGCAAGTAATAATCTTGAGAGATTTGCACTGTATCTTTTTATATCGATTTGGACATTCGTTACCCTAATGGAATTTGCTGTTATCTTTGTATTCTTTAATCTTTCTGCCATCCAGTATGTATACATCACTTGCGCTAGTTTTGAATGGTAATATGCCCTTTGGACATTGAATCTACTGTATTTAAATTCAGGGTCACTAATATTTATTTTTAAAAATGGATATAAGGCTAAGCCCTTTGAGGAAACTGTGATAATCCTGCCCTGGCTGCTTTTTTTAAGGGGCTCCAACAGTAGCTCTGTAAGCAGCACAGGCCCCAAGTGATTTGTAGACCACACACATTCTATCCCCTCATCAGTAAAAACTATTTTCTTTTGCCCTATATCAAAATGTGCCGCATTATGAATAAGTATATCCAGTTTCTTATATTCTGATAAAAAAGTTTCAGCAAAACTTCTTATTGAAGATTGCAGGGACATGTCAACAATCATTAATTTAACATTGCTATTCTTGCTTTTTTGTTTAACATCCTCCAGTGCAATTTTACCTCTCTCTAAATTCCTGCAGGCCATAATGACTTGATGCCCATTTTCAGCTATTTTTATTGCAGCTTCCTTACCTATACCAGAATTAGAACCAGTAATAATACATATTTTTTTATCCATAGCGTCACTTAACCTTTATATTAATTTAGAAATAATAATACCTAAAGAAAAGATAATATCAAATATGAATTAGCGGTAAACATAAATATTGAAATTGTATGTATTTTGGTAGCGCATAGGGGACTCGAACCCCTGTTTTAGCCGTGAGAGGGCTATGTCCTAGGCCACTAGACGAATGCGCCATTGTTTCGTGTGCTTTAAGATTGTAAAGACTTTTAACATTTTTGTAAATAAAAAATAGAGCACAAAATACCATATCAATCATTATATTAAATTCAACTTTCGCTTTTAATAAAATTTTTACTAAATAAGACAGAGGTGCTGCCGTCCATGTTATAATTAAAAATCAGACTTTAAGATTTAAAGTCTGATTACAAAAAAAGAAGGATTATTCTGTGGAGAAAAAAAATATAAAAAGTACTATATTCAGAGTCATTAATATTGTGATCGTAGTTGGTTTGGGGATTTTTCTGGTGTATTTTCTTTTAAACCAGATAAATTTAAATGACCTTAAAACTACATTTCTCAACATATATCTTCCATCTCTTGTAATCGGTTTAATTTTAATGTTTTCAGTTGATTTCTTCAAAGCTTACAGGCAGATAATATTGATAGGTTCAGACAGTTTGAGATTTGCTGACATGTTCCTGGTTTCTCTAATCAGGAATGCTTTCAATATGGTCCTTCCTGCCAGAACAGGAGAAATATCTTATGTTTATGTTTTAAAGAGAAAGTTCAAGATTCCTGTTGAGATAGGTGTCTCTACCCTGATGATAGGACTTATATTTGATATGATAATTGTTTTTTGTCTTATTATTATTTCAGTTGTTATTGTAGGCATTAACAGATATTCCATTTCTTCATCAACAATTATTATAATTGCTGTTTCCTTACTTGCTGCCAGTCTTTTAATATTGTTTTTTCTTCCAAAACTGGTAAATATTTTTATAAAATTATTAAATTTTATAAAATCAAAATTCAATAGACTTGAAAAAAATAAATTTTTTGCTTTCTTGCTGGATAAGCTGATTGAAACAAACAAAAATATTAAAATAATACAATCAAGAAGAATTTACTGGAAAGTCTATCTTTTATCTATTGCTACAAGAGTGCTGAAATTCACTTCATATTATTTTTTAATCCATGCTGCCCTTAAACCTCTTGGATATGATTTCAAAGATTTATCTTACTGGGTAATTTTTTTAGCAACCGTTACTGCAGAAATATCAGCCGTTCTTCCCACTCATGCTATTGCCGGATTTGGAACATATGAAGGTGCTTTTGCCTTAGCTTTTATGATGCTGGGGTTTTCAAAAGAAATTTCAATAATAGTAGGTTTTAACTATCATGTAATAAATCTTTTATTCACAATAACCTGGGGCCTGGTAGCAATAATAATAATTGTAATGCCCTTTTACAAAACAAAACTTACTGCTAATGATGACAATAATGATAAAAAATAAATTTTATTATAAAATATGATTAAAATGATTTAAAAAAATATATTGATATTCTGATAATGAAAATTGAAGAGCAAAAATTTGAAAGCGCCAAGGATATAATAGAAGCTTTGTCCAAGATAGGTCAGGCTATTACATCCGACCTTTATCTTGAAGATATTTTAAACCTTATCGTAACTGTTGCTGCTGAAGTAATGCATTCCAAAATATGTTCCATAATGCTTCTTGACCCGAAAACTAATGAACTGACAATAAAAGCGACTCAAAGTATGAGCAAAGATTATATAAATAAGAATCCGTTAAAATTAGGAGAGGGCGTAGCAGGAAAAGTAGCTTTAAAAAATAAGCCCATAGCAGTTTATGATATTATCGGAAGTGACGAATACAAGAGCAAAGATATAGCTAAAAAAGAAAATCTGCACTCGATGTTATGCATGCCTCTGCACGTCAAAGGGAACGTAATCGGCGTTTTAAATCTTTATACAACCAAACCTCATAATTTTAATTCTTATGAAATAAATATAATGACAACAGTTGCAGATGCTGCTGCAATTGTTATTGAAAATTCCCGTCTTATGATAGAAACAAATCTTATTAAAGAAGAACTTGAGTCCAGGAAAGCAATAGAAAGAGCTAAAGGCGTGCTTATGAGTGAACTTGGAATTAGTGAAGCCGAAGCATTTAAGAAAATACAGAGATTTGCAATGGACAATAGAAAATCGATGAGAGAAGTATCAGATGCTATTATTTTATCTTCAGAAATGAAGAAAAATTGAAAAGTATATGAAATCAATAGATTTTTTTTTAAAATTAAGTAAAATATAAGCAAGATTTTAAAATAATATTTTTAAATAAAATTTGGGAAGGAATACAGATGATACAGGCAGTAGGATTAGTTGAAACTAAAGGTTTTGTCGCTGTTGTTGAAGCTGCAGATGCAATGCTCAAGGCAGCTAATGTAAAACTTATTAAATATCAGAGCATTGGTGGGGGATATGTAACTGTTATAGTTGAAGGTGATGTAGGTGCTGTTAAGGCTGCTGTTGATGCTGGTGCTGCTGCAGCAAAAAGAGTAGGAGAGATATTCTCCGTACATGTTATTCCCAGGCCACATGAAGAAACCGCAAAACTATTTTAGAATCTGGAAATGTGTAAGAAATAATATTGACAATACACTAAAACGTGATAATATAACTTTCACGAAAAATTCAATATTAAGTGCATAAAGTCGTGCATTTAAAAAAGGTATGGACCTTCTTAAAACAGAGATGTTTTTAAGAAGGTTTTTTGTTTTTATGTAGTGTTTACAATAAATACAATTACTATCAGATAAATGCGATAAAGGTTTAGGTATTAAAAATATAAGGAAAAATATGAATTTAAACTTAAAATATAAATCTGGCTACAGGGTTCCTTCGGGGTGTGCGGTCTTTGGAGTCATAAATGAAAGCGGCAGGGTTTTTAACGGAGAAATGGTCATTAATGCTATTTCGATGATGCATGATAGGTCCAATGGCCTTGGGGGCGGATTTGCAGCATATGGGATATATCCTGAATTCAAAGATTATTATGCTCTACATCTTTTTTTTGATGATAGTCTAGCTAGAAAAGAAACAGAGGTATTCTTCCAAAAGGTTTTTAAAATCAAATATGCTGAAGATATTGAAACGGGTAAGAATAATAATATTAAAAATCCTCCTATTATTGCAAGATATTTTGTTGTTCCTAAAAATATCATTACAGTTTCTGAGGAATTAAAAGAATTAGATATAAATAATGAAAGTGACTACAAATCAGCAGAAGAAGAATTCATGGCAAGGTTTGTCACAGATTTTAATTATGGTTCAAATAATGCGTTTATAATTTCTTCTGGTAAGAATATGGGGGTTTTTAAGGGAGTAGGATATCCGGAAGACATCGGCCATTTTTATAAACTTGATAATTATAAAGGTTACTTATGGACTTCACATGGAAGGTTTCCCACAAACAGTACCGGCTGGTGGGGAGGAGCGCATCCTTTTGGTTTTTTAAACTGGTCGGTCGTGCATAACGGTGAAATTTCATCTTATGGGACTAATAAGAGATTTGTAAATGATTACGGTTATAAATGTTCATTCTCAACAGATACTGAAGTACTGACATATTTGTTTGACCTTCTTGTGAGAAAACATAATATCAGCATATATTTGATAAATTATATACTTGCATCTCCATTATGGTCTGATATTGAACTTTTCCCTGAAGAGATACGGGATATATTTAAAACTTTAAGAATAATATATTCAAGAGCACTGGTAAATGGTCCTTTTAGTATTATTGTTGGGAATCAGGATTATATGTATGCTTTAAACGACAGGATAAAATTGCGTCCGCTTGTTGCAGCTAAAAATAAAGATTATTCTTTTGTTTCAAGCGAAGAATCATCTATCAGGAAAGTTTGCCCATCACCGGATAGGGTATGGTTCCCTGACGGGGGAGAACCTGTTTTATTTTTACTTAATAAAAAAGGCAAAAAGCCTGAAATAGAGCACAGTCCAGTCGAATATTTAAATGAATATTTTAGTTCGAATATGTGCAAAGACAAACAAAAAGTCGTTTAACTTTTTTGTAGTTTATAAGAAGAGGTATTTAAATTGGCACTAAAACTTAATCAGTCAGAATTCGAGATTCATAGGGATGAACAAAAATGTATATCATGCCAGGTTTGTGTCAGGCAATGTTCAAATGATGTCCATGAATATGATGAGGATAATGAAAGCATAATAAGTGATAATATAAAATGCGTAGGATGCCAAAGATGTGAAACTCTTTGCCCGACAGGGGCAATAAGAATAAAACAAAGAGAATCTGAGTTTAAGTACAATTATAACTGGAGTCCGGGGCATCTTAAAAATATATATAAACAGGCAGAAACTGGCGGCGTTATACTGACAGGAATGGGAAGCGACAAACCTTATACAATATATTGGGACCATATTCTTTTCAATGCTTCCCAGGTAACAAACCCTTCAATAGACCCCTTAAGGGAACCGATGGAAATAAAAACTTTTATTGGCAGAAAACCTGATAAGATTGATTTATATAAGTCTTCAGGCAAAAATATGAAAAATCCTGTATTTTTAACTAATCTGGGTCCCCAGCTTGAAGCAGAAATACCTGTTTTGTTTTCAGCTATGTCTTATGGGTCGATAAGCCTGAATGCTGTTAAATCCATATCAAGAGCTGCTTATGAATTCGGTACATTTTATAATACCGGCGAAGGCGGACTTCATAAAGATTTAAAGAAATATTCAGAAAGCACTATTGTCCAGGTTGCATCAGGAAGGTTTGGAGTTGATAAAGATTATCTCAATAGCGGAGCTGCTATCGAAATAAAAATAGGGCAAGGTGCCAAACCTGGAATAGGGGGTCACCTGCCTGGTGAAAAAGTAAATTATGAAGTTTCAACGACAAGAATGATACCTGAAGGGGCTGACGCGATTTCTCCGGCTCCACATCATGACATATATTCAATTGAAGATCTTGCCCAGCTTATCTCTGCTTTAAAAGAAGCAACCGAGTATAAAAAACCGGTTGGCGTAAAAGTATCAGCTGTCCATAATATTGCCCCTATTGCAAGCGGCATAGTAAGGGCTGGAGCAGATTTTATTTCAATCGATGGTTTTAGGGGCGGAACAGGGGCTGCTCCACAAGTTATAAGAGATAATGTGGGCATACCCATAGAACTTGCTCTTGCATCTGTAGATATAAGGCTTAGAGAGGAAGGAATAAGGCATAATATTTCTCTTTTGGTGGCGGGCAGCATACGTTCAAGCTCAGATGTAATCAAAGCAATAGCTCTTGGTGCCGATGCTGTTTATATAGGCACTGCGGCTCTTCTTGCCCTGGGGTGCCATCTATGCCAAAAATGTTATACAAGTAAATGTAACTGGGGTATTGCAACCCAGGACCCTTATCTTACAAAAAGACTTAATCCTGAGATAGGGGCTAGAAGGCTTTACAATCTCTTAACTGCCTGGGCTCACGAAATAAAAGAGATGCTCGGGGGTGCAGGTATCAATGCCATTGAAAGTCTTAGAGGAAACAGGGAGCATTTGAGAGGAATAGGATTAAGCGAAAAAGAACTATCTATTCTCGGCATAAAACATGCAGGGGAGGCTTGGTAAAGTGAAGAAAATATTTATAAGAGAAGAATTTTGTATTGCCTGTCGTTTGTGTGAAATTTACTGTCAGGTTGAACATTCAAAAAGTAAAAAAATATTAAAAGCTTTCAAGGAAGAAAAAGATCTTATTTCCAGGGTTCTTGTGGAAGAAGTCGGTTTTAATTCTTTTGCAATTCAATGCAGACATTGCAGTGAGGCATTATGCGTAGAAGCATGCATATCAGGAGCAATGATAAAAAATAAAAACACAGGAATAGTAATATGTGACGAAAATAAGTGTGTCGGGTGCTGGATGTGTATAATGGCCTGCCCTTATGGAGTTATAAAAAGGAACATTTCAGAAAAGAAAGTTGCATCGAAATGTGATTTATGTGGTGATGAAGAATATCCTGTATGTGTCAAAAACTGTCCTAATGAAGCATTGCAACTCAGGGATATTTAAAGTATTTACTTTTAGATAAACGGATTTTAAGTATCTATTTAGACTAAAGAAAAGGATAAATATAAAAAATGAGTAATATTTTGGAAGACAATCATTTAAAAGCAAAATATGTAATAATAGGCAATTCTGCTGCAGGACTTTCATGTGCTGAAGGCATAAGATCTGGAGACAAGAAAGCAAAAATAATGATTTTAACTAATGAAAAATTTGATAATTACTCAAAGCCTCTGATATCTTATTTCCTTGCGGGGAAAATAGATTTAAAAAATATTTTCTTTAAAGACCATGACTTTTATAAAAAGCACAGCCTTACCCTCTTAAAAGATTTTAATGTAAAAAAAATAAATTTTAGAAATAAGGAAATACTATCATGGGATGACAAAAAAGTTATTTATGAGAAATTATGCATTGCAGCAGGGGGCGTTCCTATTATCCCTCAGGTTGAATTAGCATTTCTCTCAGAAAAAGAAGAGCCTGGGAATAATTCTAATGATAGCCATATTAAGCATGGAAGATCCGGCATAAAAAGTAGGATTATATCAGAAATTGATATTAAAAATATTGATGGTATTTTTACCTTTACTACTATGGACGACAGCTTAAAGATTAAAAAATATGTTACTGCGAACAAAATAAAAGAATCCGTTATATTAGGCGGTGGATTAATAGGATTAAAATCTGCAGAATCTTTACTGAGTTTAGGTATCAGAATTAATATTATTGAGATGTCTGGAAGACTTCTCCCTTCTTCATTTGATAAAACTGCTTCTGAAATATATGAAAAAGCATTTAGAGATAAAAAAAGCAGCGTTTCTGTTAATAAAACAATTAAGAGGGTTTATATTAAAAATAATAAAGTCGTAGCGGTCGAAACCGGAGATGGAAAAGTAATCTATACGGATATGCTGGTAATAGCTGCCGGAGTAAAGCCTAATATTGATTTTATTGATGAAGAAACTGAAGAAAGAAAAAACCTCGTTTTTTTAAGAGGGATAAAGACTGATAAATATATGAGAACAGAAGTACGCGATGTTTTCGCTGCAGGAGATATAGTTGAAAATAAAAATGTTTTAAAAAATTCAATTGAAAATATTGCAATCTGGCCTCTTGCCGTCAGGCAGGGAATGGCAGCAGGACAGAACATGGCAGGCTTTTTTAAAGAGTATAGCGGCGGTTTTCCAATGAATTCAGTTGAAATATTTGACATACCCGGGGTAGCTATAGGAATTACAAATCCTGATAATTTCGATAAAAAGCATTTGGAAATAATAACAGATTATAATAGAGATTTAAATGTCTATAAAAAAATAGTAATTTTTGAAAACAAAATAATAGGCGTGCTATTGATAGGAAATATTGAAAGAGCTGGAATATTCAGCGGTTTAATAACTAACAAAGTCAATGTGGGAAAAATAAAAGATTTATTGCTTAAGGATGATTTTGGTGTTATTCAGCTTCCTGCTGAATATAAAAAGCATCTCGTAACAGGGGATGCTGTCGCTTTATAAAATCATTTAGATGAAATAAGAGCTTATTATTTTCATCAGGTGGAGATTGAAATTTATTAATATATTTAAGGATTCTGGATTAAAAAAATGGCAGATAGTTTTTTAAAATCTTTTAAAAACATTATAAAAAAAAGTAAAAATGGTTTTATAATCAATGCAGAAAATATCGCTTATAAAGATTTGAACCGAATAATAAGAGAATTGGTTAAAAACGATAAGGACCATACTTATTTTTCTGAAGATAGTGGCAGATCGGAAATAATTGAGATACAGAAAGTGCTGGGACAAAGGTATATTGGTGACGGCATACAGGAGAATATCAAAATAGTTTTAAAAGGGACTCCCGGAAATGATCTGGCTGCTTTTATGGACGGTCCCCAAATTGAAATATTTGGAAATGCCCAGGATGCCAGCGGAAATACTATGAATTCCGGGAAGATAATAATCCATGGAAATGCAGGGGATATAACAGGTTACTCAATGAGAGGCGGAGAGATATATGTCAGAAATGACGTCGGGTACAGAAGCGGCATTCATATGAAATCTTACAGGGAAAAATTTCCGGTAATTGTAATAGGAGGACGGGCAGGGGACTTTCTTGGAGAATATATGGCAGGAGGTATAGTGATTGTTCTTGGTTTAAACACAAATGATTTCTGCAGAAGCAATAGTTTTATTTTTAAGAAAAATGAGGCAGTAGGAAATTTTGTAGGAACAGGCATGCACGGGGGAGTCATTTATATATATGGCGATATTTTTGAAAATAAACTCGGAAAAGAAATCATTAAATCAGAACTTGAAGGTTCGGATAAAGCTGTTCTTGAAAAATATATTAGCAATTATTTTAATTATTTCAGCTTGCACTATAATCTGGATTATAATAAATTCATTAAACTTGAGCCTTATTCAAAAAGACCTTACGGAAATCTGTATGCATACTAATACCATTAAAAGATTATTTTTTTCCGATATTAATATTTATCACTTTCTTGTATTAACACTTTCTGTTATATTTTTATAATTGCTTTATTTATTAAATATAAATAATTTGACAGGAGAGGTGTTAATGGAGAATTATAATTTAAAAGCAGGCATTATAGGAGAATCGAAAGTTAAGGTAAGTGAAGATAATACTGCTCTAAAATATGGAAGCGGAACCATTGATGTTTTTGCTACCCCTGCCATGATAGGTTTAATGGAAAAAGCAGCAATAGAAGCTGTTGACAATGTTCTTCCTGATGGATTTGCCACTGTCGGTACAAAAATCGATGTAAAACATCTTGCTGCTACCCCTATAGGTATGAATGTGACTGCGAAAGCTGAATTACTGGAAATAGATAATAAAAAGCTGAAATTCAGTGTTGAAGCTTATGATGATATCGATAAAATCGGGGAAGGCATTCACTATAGATATATAATCAATCTTGAGGATTTTATCAGAAGAAATGAAATGAAATTAAAAAACTTATAGTAATCTACATATGTCTTTAAGATTTAAGAGTTTTGTAATAATAATCTCTTTTATAGCTGTTCTTTCTATATTCTTTTCCATCAGCTACTATTATGTTTTTTTAAACTATTCCGAAGATATTGAAGCAAGATTTGCTGAAGATAGCATTGAACGCATAAGTACTTCCTTAAATATCGAAGTGAAGGACTTTGCTTATATATGCAGCAGCTTTTCAAACTGGATAAAGACATATAACTTTGTCAGCAGGCCTGATCCGAAATATATCAAGGATAATCTTAAAAAATCTGACTATGAAAATTTTGGTTTTAGCTTTGTTGCGATAACGGATTTAAAAGGAAAAATCATTTATACAGATTCTTATGATTATCTTCTAAGAATAGGCCTGGAATCAACAGTCAGGGATATTTTCGATAATTATACAATAAATGATGCTGCCAGAAACCTGAAAGAAATCAGCGGAATCTTAAAGATTAAAGATGAAGTTTATATTATTTATTTTAACACCGTTAAAGAGAATAAAGATTCATCTGCTCCTAACGGTTATTTTCTTGCAGGTAAAAATATAAAAAATGCAAATATCTTTAAAGTCAAATATGACCCCGATTATTTAATTTTTTCTCTTTTTGCTGATGATAATAAGATTCCTGATTTTAATGAAATAAGAGCGGAGGTTCTTCTAAACAACATGACGGTCAGGCAGGATGAAGAGCTTAAAGGATGGCGCTCATATTCTTTAGTAAGAGATATATCAGAAAAGCCTATCATATTATTAACTTTATATCAGCAATCCAATATATTTGATATAAGCCGTAAAGCGACAATTTTTATAATATACACATCTGTTGCGGTAATTTTTATTTTAATAGCGGTTTTTATCCTGCTTTTTGAAAAGCTTGTGATTTCCAAGATTGCAAAATTAAATGAGAATATAAGCATGTTTATATCTGGCAATGAACATGATCTGACTTTATTTGACACGAAGATATTTGATAATAAAACTGATGATGAAATAGATAAGCTAAGCAGCAATATTCAAAAAATGCTGAGAACAATAAATTATCGTTACTCGATTGAAAAACACCTTACGGGAATAACAAATGATTTTTTGAAAGTGGATAACAATGTTTCAAAAATAGTTTCTTTTATAAATGCATCACTTGGGAAAATAGCCAGTTTTACTGGAGCTGACAGAGCGTTTATCGCGATTCTTGATGAAAAAGAAAAGACAGTTTCTATTTCATATGAATGGGATGCGGACAAAATTGAACCTATGATTGATAAATTAAGAAATTTTCCAGTTGAGAATATTAAATGGGTATTGGATAATCTGCAAAAAAATGACGTTTATTATATGAAATCATATGACGAGTTTACTGATAATCAGTATGAAACTTTGAAACTAATTAAAGATTTAAACGTCAAATCATTAATAGCGGTAAAAATATGCGATATTAATGAAAAATTAATTGGATTTATAGGTATAAATACTGCTATTGAAGAAAAATTCTGGCATGATGATGAAATAGAATTTCTAAAAAATTCTGCCGCTATTTTTTCTAAAGCAATATTGATAGTAAACAATTCTAATCAATAGATTATTTTTCTTTAATTTTATATAATAAAAACATAGTTATTTTTTTTTAAGAAAATGGACTTATTTTATTTTTATCAATTCATAATATCTGCAGTTCTTTCTATATTGCTAATTAATTTTTTATTCAATCTTTATTTATTCAGAAATATTCAGCATTATAAAGATAAGGATGATATATTGCTTAATCAGCCACTGGTTTCCATATTAATCCCTGCTAGAAATGAAGAAAAAAATATAGAAAGATGCTTAAAATCAATATTAAAACAGGATTATAGAAATACTGAAATAATAGTTTTAAATGATAATTCTACTGATAGAACAGGTGAGATTGTTAAAAAACTGGCAGAAAAGGACTCAAGGATAAGATTAGTTTCAGGGAAACCTCTTCCGCAGGGATGGCTTGGCAAGAATTTTGCCTGCTTCCAGCTGTCGCGCTATGCAAAAGGGGATTATCTCATATTTACTGACGCAGATACTTATCATTTTAATTCTTCTGTTAAATCCTCATTGGCATGTCTGATTGAAAATAAAATAGATGCTGCCTGCCCATTCCCGAGGCAGATTATGGTTTCTCTTTCCGAAAGAATGGCAATACCTTTTATCAATTTTGCAATACTTCTTTTTATGCCTCTGGCATTAATAAAAAAATCAAAAAATCCCCTTTTCTGCACAGGAGTGGGTCAGTATTTTATTTTTAAAAGGGAAGCTTATTTTGGGATGGGCGGCCATGCAGCTGTCAAGGGGAAAATACTTGAGGATGTTCATATTTCCAAAAAAACAAAAGAGGCAGGGTTTAAATATATGATATTTGATGGAAGCACGACTCTTACATGCAGGATGTATAAGAATTTTCATGAGGTCTGGAAAGGTTATTCAAGGTTCATGTTTTCAGCTTTTGATTATAATTTCATTTCTATGGCAATAGTACTTACTCTAGTAACTATATTTCTATTTATGCCTTTTCTTTTTCTGCCACTTGGAATTTTTATTTATAACTGGTCTTCGAGCATAATGGTTCTTATAATCTTACAGGTATCCATAATAAGCACTATAAGATTATGTATTTCACTTAGATTCAAAGAAAATCCTTTAAACTTATTGCTCCATCCTTTATCAATGATATTTATTGTTCTTGTCTCTATGAATTCATTTATTCAAAGCAAGCTCGGCAGTGGGATTTCATGGAAAGGCAGGACATATCAGGCCCAAAGCAGCTCTAATGATTTAGATTTTTTTGAGGAAGATGTTGAAGAGTTTAAGTTTAAAAATCATTAACTGAGTTTTATCTTGCTTTTGGGGTAAAAAGATCTTTAACTTTTATTTTTCTATCTATTTTAAAGTTCTCTTTAAAGCTTTTTGAATATTTTATATATTTTGGAAGTATTATAATCAATAAAAATATACCCATAAATAAATAAAATATTTGTCCGGTTAAAACCAATAAAAGAAGACTTACACAGGTAATTGCTGAAATTATACCCCAAATCATACTTTTCAATGTAAACAGTACAGTAACTATGCCAAATCCATATGCAAATATAGAAAATGGATTTAAAGCCAGTAAAAATCCCATTGAGGTAGCTATTCCTTTACCTCCATTAAACTTTAAAAAAGGAGAATAATTATGCCCTGCAACTGCCAGGCATCCTGCTATTGCTGAAATGATTAAGGATTCTGTATAGTATAGAGCTAGTAGATAAGGAACAGCCCCTTTTGAAATATCAAGGATGATGCCCGTAATGCCCCACCATTTTGAAACATTAAATACCAGATTCCATCCTCCTGGATTTTTATCTCCTATTTTTTTCAGGTCCTTTTTCCTGACAAGTTTTGCAATTATATAGCAAAAAGGTATTGAGCCAAGAAAAAAACTTAAGATAAAAATTAAAATTTCTTTTAGGTATATAGTCTCTAACATTTTTCCTCTTATTTTATATAGATTTTACTAAAGAAACTACTTTTTTCAAATAAGATATTAATGCTTATATTAATTCAAAAATATTATTTTAGAGAAAATATTATCTGAATATAAAAAAATTAGTGCTATTTAATAATAGCACTAATTAAAAAATAAAAAAAAATCTAATTTTTCTAATTACTTAAACTTGATGATTGTTCTTAAAGAATGTTTTTACTTTTTTGACTGAATCTTAAAAACTTTTGTCCCACATTTTGAACATGTTCCAGTCACTGCTGGTCTTCCGTTTTTCATTGTAACTTCTTTTGCATCCTTGATTTCAGTTTTTGCTTTACACTTTACGCAATAAGCATCCACAGTTGCACCTCCGTTTTAATAATAATTATAAATTAACAATGATGGCAGATTCAATAGATAACAATTTGTATTTACTTATGAAACATAAATAAAAAAAATAAACTTATGCTTAAATTCATATTTCATTATAATAAAGAAATGAGCATGATAATACAAGGTTTTTTTAAAAAATAATTTTTAATTTGGGTAGTAGATAAAAATTATAAATATATAAATAAAGTATAATAATATAATAAATTATAGAAGGTTTTGGAATGTTTAATAAGAGTATAAATGTATTATTAGAAAATAAACCGGCATATCGGTATAATCAAGTTCTAAGAGAGATATATTTCAAGCTTACTGAAGACTGGGATTTGGCGACCAGCCTTCCTTTATCTTTACGAAAAGAGCTAAAAGAGAATTTTAACCTTGAAATAAATGGTAGAATAATTGATTCAGGCAACACAGACTGCCTGAAAGCTGTTATCGGATTTGAGGACAAAATATTTGTAGAATCTGTATTGTTAAAACATGAAAGTGGAAGAAATACAGTATGTGTGTCTTCTCAGGCAGGATGCGTGATGGACTGTCTTTTTTGCACCACAGCTTCTAATGGTTTTATAAGAAATCTTTCCTCATATGAAATTCTGGCACAAATACTATTCTTTTTGAGAATTTTAAATAAAGAAAATAAAAGGATTACAAACGTAGTATTTATGGGCATGGGTGAAGCTTTAATAAATTATGATAATATGATGGAAGCAGTAAGGATTTTAAATAATAAGGATTACTTCAATATCGGCCAGAGAAAAATTTCTATTTCAAGTTCAGGTGTTCCTGAGAAAGTCAGGAAACTTGCTGATGAAGGTTTACAGTTAAATCTTGCACTTTCTATCAATGCTCCTAATGATAAGATAAGAAAGTCAATAATGCCAAGAGCTTCAAGATATTCATTGGATGATGTTCTGGACTCCGCACGTTATTATTTTGAGAAAACCGGCAGGAGGATAATGTTTGAATATGTTCTTTTAAAGGATATAAATGATAAAGAGGAACATGCTTTGGAGCTTGCCGATAAAATACAGGATATTGAGAGTTTTGTTAATCTTATTCCTTTTAATGGAAAGGGTTTTTATAGCAAACCCCAGAATAAGACTATTAATGCATTTAAAAAAACATTGATAAGAAAAAAAATCAATGTTACCCAAAGATATGAGTTTGGAACAGACATCAAAGCAGCTTGTGGACAGCTGATATCTAAGTTTCTGTGATTTGCGAATCAATAAGATTAAAAGCTGCTTCAAAATCCTTCTCTTTAACAAAAAGCCTGACACCCCAGTACAATTGGGTTGAAGGATACATCTCGCCGGCATCATCAGACATTATGATGCTTTTTATACCATTTGCATCCAGAAAACTTTTTACCAATTCTGCCTCAATTCTGGAATTAAAAGTCCTAATCAATTTTAAAGTATCAGCCATAATTAATTATTATTTTTTGGTAATTTCGGTACTAACCAGCCAAGAAATGCATCAACTGACCTTGATTGCAGTAAAGCTTTGCCGGGACCTGTTAACTCCACTACAAGACCTTCTCCGCTGAGAAATGTTGATTTTAAACCACCTATTTTCTTTATCTCAAAACCCAGTTTTTCTTCAAAAGCTACAAAATGGCCTGTATCGACGATGTATTTTTCATTTGTGCCCAACACAATTTCATGTATAGCTCCATAACTTGATAGAATAACTTTCCCCTGGCCCGTGGCTTTGAGCAGTATTAAGCCTTCAGAGGCAAAGAAAGTTCTGGCACCACCCCATTTAGTATCGATGCTTACTCCGGATGAAGAAGCACAATATGAGCCTGATTGTATCAGCATGGTTTCGTTTAAAATATCTATCACAAACATATCGCCCGGCAATGCTGGTGCAAGATTTATCTCGCCTCCTCCAGGAGGAGCAGTGAATGTATTCATGAAGAAAGATTCACCACCTAGAATTGACCTTCCAAGAGCTTTGAGAAAGCCGCCGGCAGCTCTAGTTTCTATTTTTATATCCAGGCTCATGCTGACCATTGAACCTGATTCGACCTGTATATTTTCACCAGGAGCAAGTTTTACGTTTGCCATACTGTATGACGGAGCATACATTATCTTAACTTCCATATATTCTCCTTGAGCTTGTGATTTATGCTATATAAATTATAGTTTGTATTTTTGAAACTTAAAACAATTTTAAATTTATTAAAAAATATAAGGTATGATAGCTTTTCTTTTTTTAGGATAATGAGGGAATTCTTTTTTATACCATTTATGGTTTTTATATGCTCTGGGTAAAAGATTTGCTATTGTAAACAGTGCAAATGCCAGACCGGGCAAAGACCATGTAAGTATAGCCCATCCTATCCATTCCAACATCTCTCCCAGGTAATTAGGACTTGAAATCAATTTAAATAATCCTTGATTAGGGATTTTATATCCCTGCTCCCCATGTTTTCTGAGTCCCAGAAGAATATAATCTGATTGTATATTGATTATCATGCCAATGATAAATATAAAAAATCCGATTATAAATTTGGAGCTAATTAACCAGGAAACAGGATACTCCTCAGAAAAATAAAATAAATATCTGCCATTTAAGTAACTGTTTATAAAATTAAAGATTAGGGCAAAAATTAATATTAAAAAAGGGAATTTTTTATTTCTGCTACTCATTTTGCAAGGATAAATTACAGATCTGTGAAAATAGTGCATAGACCATATGAGAAGGAAAACCAAAGCAACTGCACTTGTTTTTTTATTTCCTCCGAGAAAAAGAAATACCATTGTTGCAAATGAAGGGAATTCCATTAATATCCAGCCTATTTTTGATTTTAATGTAATACCCCATCCTTTTCTAAAAAATTTTCCGTAAGGGGCAGAAATGAAAAACAGACCTACAAAAATAAAAAATGATGTAGCAAATACAGAGATTAAAAGTATATTGAATATAAAGGTTTCACTCATTTATTCTGCAATTTAAAAAAACTTTTTATTAAGAATATTATTATCATTAAAAGTTATAAACACAAATTCCAGATAGCGCATTTTAGCTAATGCATTTTAACATTATAACAATATTTAATATAAAAGATAAAAGACAATAAAAAATAATTTCAAATAATCCCAAATTGCCATATATTATTAATTTATTTATTTTATTATTTATTTGCATTATCCAAGCTTGGTGCCTACAGTTAAAACTTAATCTCCAGGCAAAAGATTGAAAAAATTAAAAGATTAAATAGAAAGTAAAATATGATCCAGATTATTTTCATAGCCATAAGCCTTGCAATGGATTGCCTAGCTGTTGCAATTGCAGGCGGTGTCGGCTGCAGAGACAATAGGCTTCGATTAAAATATGCATTTAAGATAGCAGCTTTCTTTAGCTTATTTCAGATGATAATGCCACTTATAGGTTATGCTGCCGGATATGGATTTAAAAATTTAATTTCCCGTTTTGATCACTGGATTGCCTTCGGATTGCTTGCTGCCATAGGAATAAAGATGATATATGAAGGAGCAAAAGGTGCAGAAGAAGATAAGGGAAAAAATATTATAAACAATAAGACTCTTCTTATATTATCACTTGCTACAAGCATTGATGCTCTTGCGGTGGGTATAAGTTTTGGGATAATGGATATCTCTCTGCTGCTTTCTATTCTTATGATAGGAGCATTTGCGTTTATCTTATCATTTATTGGATTTTATTTAGGTAATAAAGCTGGAAGGTTTTTTAAAGGAAAGATAGAGATAGTCGGAGGAGTCATACTGATATTAATAGGTATAAAGATTTTAATTGAACATTTATTTAATTTTGATTTTTATTTCTTTTAAAAACTTTTTTGTATAAACCAAATGAAGATACTATTTCCCTTAAAAAGAGTTTAAATCATATCAGACTTTAAAATAGTACGATAAATAAAAACATTAAAAGTCCAAGAAATTTAAAAAATATCAAAATCATAAAATTGCATAATATAATTATTTTTGTATTTTTAAAAGTATCTTGATTTATAAATGAAAGATTGTAGTAAAAAGAAAAATCTGATGATAAAATATCAAGTGATAATAAAATCATTTAGAGTAATCATAAAATTTATTTAATATAAATTATGAATATGAATTTAAATTATAAGAGGGAAAATGGAAAAAAGTAATAAAATAATCTATTTTGGCATTATTGTCGGTATTTGTTTTATTATAGGCATATTGATTTTTTCTATGTTCTTTTACAAAACGAGGGAGCAGGAAAATACAATGTGGGTGACCGGTTCTGTTAAACAACAGGTAACATCGGATATTGCCAAGTTCAGTGCTTCTTACTCAAGGAATATACCTTCAGATGATTTAAAGTCAGGTTATTCCCAGATGAAAGAAGATGAAGACATAGTTAAGCAATTTTTTTCTGAAGCAGGGTTTGATAAAAACTCTATCAGTATTTCTCCCGTATATATGGATGCCCCTTTTATGTATGATTCTAATGCGGCAAAAGAATATATATTGAGGCAGTATGTCGAAATACAGTCAAATGAAGTTCAAAAACTTACAGACCTTGCAAAAAATGTCCAGAAACTTGTAGATGAAGGTGTAATATTTTCAATAAACAGTTTGCAATACTATATTTCAAACTTGCCTGAAATGAGGATAAATCTTTTAGCTGATGCAGTAAAGGATGCAAAAGCAAGAGCTCAAAAAATTGCAGAAGGAACAAATAAAAAAATAGGTACAATTAAGACTGCCAATATGGGGGTAGTACAGGTTCTCCCGGTTAACTCTACCGAGGTTTCTGACTATGGCACATATGACACTGGAACAATTGAAAAAGAAGTCATGATAACTGTAACTGTTTTATTTACACTAGAATAGACATAAGTTAAAAAAATATTCTCAAAAATAAATATATCAATTTATTTTGCTATATATCTATTAATTCATATAAGTTTTATTTCTTTCAGCCAGTCGATTGTATCCTTAATGCATTGAGAAATAGGCCTTGGATGGTACCCGAGTTCTTTCGTAGCTTTATCATGAGATATATAAGAGTTGCTGACAAGGGTTTCAACTGAATATCTTGTAAAACATGGTTTTTTCCTGGTCAGCCAGTAATATAAAGGCATGATGCTCCCAATAGCTTTTGCAGCTTTTATTGGCAGGTAATGATTCGGTGCTTTAATATTGGTTATGCTCTCTAGCATTTTCATGAGTTCAGATATTTTGACTCTATGTCCTGAAAGAATATAACTCTCTCCTGTTCTTCCTTTTTCATAAGCATATATGTGCCCTAGGGCAACATCTCTTACGTCTACAAAGTCAAATGCACCCTCCACCATAAGTTTCAATTTTCCTTTTGCATAATCAATAAATGTCTGGGTAAGAGGGGAAATAGGGAAATCATACGGGCCGATAACACCTGTAGGATTTAATATTACGGCGTCCAGCCCTTCTTTTACAGCCTTCAGGACTTCCAGGCTTGCATGTGCTTTGGCACTGTCATAGCATCCTCTTGGATTGTTTATACAGTAAGGAACAGACTCGTCAATTGTAGTTTCAAAGCCAGGTTCTTTTAAAGCATGTATGGTGCTGGTATATATAAGTTTTTTTATTTTTTTTTCAAGGCATGCTTCTATAACATTAACAATGCTTGTGTAATTTACTTTAGTAAGAGATGAACGGTCTCCGGGCATGATAGATATCTTTCCTGCAAGATGATATACTACATCTACTTTTCCAAATGCATTGATAAGGGAACCTTTATCAAGCACATCCCCGTATAATCTTGTGACAGGGAGGTCTTTTATCGGAGTTATGTCAGAAGTCTTTCTAAGGAAAACACAAACTTCATGATTTCTTTCCAGCAATTCTCTTACCAGAACATTTCCCAAGAAACCAGAAGCACCAGTTACCAGGTCAACCATAATTTATTTTATGAATTTGTTATAATTTTGTATAATTTTTACAATTTTAATAAATTTAATGATTTGTTTCAAAAGAAATAATTAAAATCTAATTTTTTTGAAAGAGCAGACAATGAAAACAAAAAAATTCACGATTCTTCACTCAAACGATATGCACGGTGATTTTCTTGCAGAAATAAAGGCTGGGGAGAAAAAGATGGTAGGAGGGCTTTCCTTACTGTCAGGCTATATAAACAAAGTCAGAAAAGAAGAAGAAAACGTTATTTATGTTATTTCCGGAGATATGGTTCAGGGAAGTCTCATTGATTTTGAATATAAAGGTATATCTACCATGGAAATAATGAATTATCTTGCCCCTGATGTAGTTGCTCTTGGAAATCATGAATTCGATTATGGGCTTCCTCATCTTCTTTTTTTGGAGAAAGTTGCTAATTTTCCTATTGTAAATGCAAACTTATATATGAGCCAGTACAATAAAAGGCTGATGCTCCCTTATATTATTATGAATAAGGCGGGATTTGATATTTTATTTACAGGAGTTGTAACAGAAAAAGTCATTGACGCACTTAGGCAGGATAAGCTCATTTCAAGTTTTGTGAGCCTGGAAGAAGCTAGCAAGGAAATAGGGGTTATTTCCAATGCTTATAAAAATGATGATATAGATTTAACAATAGTACTTACTCATATAGGTTTTGAATCAGATATTGAGCTTGCCAAACTTTTAAAGCCTGAATGGGGAGTAGATATTATAATCGGCGGCCATTCGCATACAATTCTTGAAAAACCTGAAGAGGTTAATGGAATATACATAGCGCAAGCCGGGGTAGGAACTGACCAGATAGGCAGATTTGATATTTTGGTTGATGACGACACAAACAGTATTGTTGACATGAAGTGGCAGCTGGTACCCATTGATGATTGTATTGCTGAACCAGACAGAGATCTTGAAAAATATATTAATATGTATAAAGAGAACATAGATAGAAAATATAATACGGTCGTGTGCAAATTTGCTAAAAAAGCCACGCACCTTTTAAGAGAGGAGGAAACAGAACTAGGTAATATAATTGCTGATGCCTTTGCTGAAATAAGCGAAACAGACGTAATGCTTTTAGGATCCGGCTCCATCAGAACAAAAGAAATGGGGCCCCTTGTAACTTTGAGGGATATAATGTCCTGTTTTCCTTATGACGATGCTTTAACCAGACATTTAATTCCTGGAAGCAAGCTAAAAAGAATATTCAATCATATAATGAGAATAGAAAACAGAAATGGGGAAGGTGAATGCTATCAGGTAAACAAAAAAGTGAAGGCAGTATATAATGAAAAATTAAGAAGTATCGAATTACTTGAAATTAATGGTAAAAATGTTGAAGATGATTCACTTTATAAGATCTGCATTCAGGGATATCATTTAAATAATTCGATAGATTATTTAAATATTTCAAATGAAGAGTTGATTGAATCAGGAAAATCTAAAGTAATTACAACATCTGCTCAAGAGGTTCTGCTGGAATATTTAAGGAATCATCAGAATCTTGGCAGCAACATAGAAGGCAGGCTTATTTATAAAGTTTAAAAAGATTATCGATCTAGTTTTCTATTTAAAAAATATTGAAAGGGGAATGAAATGGGAAAAGATAATGATGGCGAAAAATCCAAAAAAAGAGGAGGAGCCATTAAAGAATTTAAAGAGTTCATTTTAAAAGGAAATGTAATTGATTTGGCTATAGGGATAGTTATTGGCGTTGCATTTGGAACTGTCGTTAATTCTGCAGTTAATGATATAATTATGCCCCCTATAGGATTACTTCTTGGCAAAGTAAATTTTGCTAACATGTTTATTGTTTTAAAAAAGGGATTGACGTCTCCCCCGTATAATACTGTAGAAGCTGCAAGCGAAGCTGGAGCAGTAACTTTGAATTACGGATTGTTTATTAATACTATAATAAGTTTTATTATTATAGGATTAGTAATTTTCGGAATAGTAAAGTTAATGAATAAATACAGAAAAAAAGAAGAGCCGAAACCGGAAGAAACAAAAGAGTGCCCTTACTGCTATTCATCTATAAATATAAAAGCTGTAAAGTGCCCTAACTGTACTGCTGATTTAAAGTAATTACTTATTGAATATATTAAATAAAAACAACCTCCCCGAACAGGGAGGCTGTTTTTATTGAGTAAGGCAGGCGTCCAATTCACTTGCTCTTAGCTACTCTCATCTTTTTCTCTTCTTTTTTGTATGTTTATTTGCGAAACTTGTATATATTTTAAAAACTCAAAAATAATTACTTGATTAATTAGTGAAAACAGTTGTTACGACTCTTCTGCCATCTGTCTCAACCATTGAAACTCCTATTTTTCCATACTCTGCCCTTAATATATTGGCTCTGTGAGACGGACTATTCATCCATGCGTTCAGGAAAGCTTCTGGCGAACCTATTGAAGCTGGCTGGCACTGTGCAAGATTTTCACCAGCATATCTATAACTGATTCCTGCACCTCTTAAGAAATTAAAAACATTAGTTCCTTCAGGAGTGTAATGAGAAAAATAATTTCTATTTATCATATCCTGGCTTCTTGCTATAGCAACGTCTGTCAGTGAACCGTCAGCAGCAACAGGAGCCAGGCCGTTTTCAACCCTGACGTTATTTATTAAAGCTGCTACCTGATTTTCATAATCTGTAAGTGCAGCTTCTTTTGCAATAAATGAACTTGAACCATTGCTTATATTTGTAGTTGATTTTCCCTGTACGTCTATCCCGCTTACCGGTGATAGAAAAGCAGTAGAACTTATAAGCAATAAAGAAAGTACTGCTGCAACAGAAAAAAGAATTAATAAACCTTTTGCCTTTTGGAATTTTGTCTTCATTTTTTCCTACCTTTTTGTATTTTTTACTCAATAAAAATAACTCAATAAAAAAGCCATTTAACCCAGAGGCTAAATGGCTATAAGAAACAATAAAATGTCCCATAAAAGAAAAATAATAGCCGGTTGCACCACTAGCTCCTTACATTTCAGGTGCCCAAATTAATGAAATGTAAATCTTTGCCTCTATTACGAAACTATTTAAAATAATATATCAAACAAACTATTAACTATTTAACGATACTAATAATAATAAATAAATATATATATGTCAATAGATATTTAATAAATATTTATTTATTTTATTATTTAATTAATATATTAATAAAATTATAATAATTAAATAAAATTAAAAATTATTTTTAAATTATTTGTAAAATATAATAATATATGTGTTAATATAATTTACTTTATCGAGATTAATTAATAATTAAATTAAGGGCAGCGTTGCCCGTATAAGCAAAGAAGCATTTTATATCTTTATAAGATATAACTGGCTTCTTTTTTCTTTTTAGGTAATGAATTATTAGCGAAGGAGTAAAAATTGAGTTATGTTCAAAAAGTGATGGATTCAGTTATACAGAAAAATCCTGGTGAAACTGAATTCCTTCAGGCAGTTAAAGAAGTTCTTTTTACATTAGAACCTGTTTTCGATCAGCACCCGGAATATGTCAGGGCAGGGATACTGGAAAGAATTGTGGAACCTGAAAGGCTTATAATCTTTAGAGTCCCATGGATTGATGATAGTGACACTGTACAGGTTAACCGAGGATTTCGAGTTCAATTTAACGGGGCAATCGGTCCTTATAAAGGAGGACTGCGATTCCATCCTTCAGTGAATGCTAGTATTATAAAATTTCTGGGGTTTGAACAGATTTTTAAAAATTCTCTTACCGGATTACCTATAGGAGGAGGAAAGGGCGGCAGCGATTTTGACCCAAAAGGAAAATCCGATATTGAAGTAATGAGGTTTTGTCAGAGTTTTATGACTGAACTTTCAAAATATGTAGGTGCTGATATAGATGTTCCAGCAGGAGACATAGGAGTCGGTGCCAGGGAAATAGGATATTTATTCGGGTGGTATAAGAAGTTAAAAAATTCCTATGAAGGCGTGCTTACGGGAAAAGGCATAGAATATGGAGGAAGCCTTGCCAGGACAGAAGCAACAGGGTACGGCCTTATATATTTTATGGATGAACTGCTAAAATCAAATGGCAAATCTTTCAATGGTGCTAAAGTTGTTATATCGGGTTCAGGGAATGTTGCCATATACGCTCATCAGAAAGTAACTGAACTTGGAGGAAAAGTAATTGCAATGAGTGATTCTGATGGCTTTATATATGACGCCGATGGTATCGATCTTGCCGCAGTCAAGAAAATAAAAGAAACGGAAAGAAAAAGAATTAAAGAATGTACATCAATTGTAGGTTCAACTAAGTTTTATGAAGGCTGTACAAATATATGGGATATAAAATGCGATGTCGCGCTTCCATGCGCCACCCAGAATGAGATAGATATTGTAATAGCAAAAAAACTGGTTGAAAATGGATGTTTTGCAGTAGGAGAAGGGGCAAATATGCCATGCAGTATTGAAGCTATTGATTATTTTATAAATAATAAAGTTCTTTTTGGCCCCGCAAAAGCCGCAAATGCAGGAGGAGTTGCAACTTCTGCTCTTGAAATGGCACAGAACAGCATGAGATATTCATGGAGTTTTGAAGAGGTAGATATCAGGCTAAAAAACATAATGGTCAATATCTATAACAAGGCAAGTGAAGCCGCAAAAAAATACGGACATGAAGGCAATATGGTCGTAGGGGCAAATATCGCAGGATTTATAAAAGTTGCAGAAGCAATGCTTGCACAGGGTGTTGTATAGCTTAAGTACATTAGAGACTTTAACTTTTTTTGTGCAAACTAGAGACTGTAACGTTTT
>JAQVJB010000014.1 GCA_028695395.1 Actinomycetota bacterium
CAGATTTTGGATAAAACACTCATTTATCCTGAATATGCTCATGAAGGAGATGCAGGATTAGACCTTAGAAGCAGCACTGATGCTATTTTAATGCCATTCGAAAGAAAACTTATTCCTACTGGAATAAAAATAGAGATTCCACGAGGCTACGCAGGTTTTGTTCAGCCAAGATCAGGTCTGGCTATTAAAAACGGGATATCGCTTGTTAATACACCTGGATTAATAGATAGCAGTTATAGAGGCGAAATAAAAGCAATACTTATAAATCTTGACAGGAAGAGCAACTTTATAATTAAAAAAGGTGACAGGATCTGCCAGCTTGTTTTATTGAAAGTTGAAAAAGCAGAAATTATTTTTACTGACGAATTGGAAAACACGGACAGAGGTGAAAATGGCTTCGGGAGCTCAGGATAAGATTAGATTAGTATTAGTACCGATAATATATATTATGTAAACTTATAAATTATTTATTAATAATATAATTATGTTCCAGTATAACCACAATCCCCCTCTGCTTTATTAAATTACTATACAGGCTATCTATATATAAAAATATATAAAATAAATAGATTATCTATATCTCTATGTTAAACGAATTACCTACAAATAATCCTTATGTTCGGCCATTAAATATAAGTGATTATGAAAAAAAATATAAAAAATACACAAAGGTAATAAAAAATTATTTAAATATAGTTTCATATGCATTTTACTACCTTGGCAGGATTACCGACTGCAAGAGAATTTTCAGGGATTGATTTTAAGACAAGTGAATGAGCTCCAATTGTACAGTTGTCCCCTATCTTTACAGGCCCTAATACAGCTGCTCCCGTATATAAATTGACATTATCTCCAATCAGCGGATAACCAGGACTTCCATGTTGAAAAATTGAATGTCCAATGCCTCCAAGTACTACATTGGAAAAAATACTCACGTTTTTACCTATTACCACTCCCCTTCCGATTACTACTCCCGAGGAATGCCATATTCTGCATCCAGGGCCTATGACTGCTCCAGGATCTATTTCTGCACCATTAAAAAAATAATTTATGCGGGATAAAAATTCGGCAAGGAGCTTAAAATGCCATTTGTACAATTTATGATAAACTCTATATGCAAGTACTGCCTGTACGCCTGGTTTTACCAATAATATTCTAAAAGCTCCCCATATGCTTGGCTTACCGGATATAGTACCGTATTTGCTGAACAGCTGCTTAATATCGCCTTTTAAATTACCTTCCATAAAAAAAGTGTCATTTCATAAATTTGAAAATAAGACTATCATAATCTTTTTTATAAAAGAGTTTTATGTTTATATCAGGATAAAGCTCTCTTATCTTTTTTATTTTCTTATTCTTCTTTGTAACAAGACTCTGGTTTAAAGTCGTAAGTTCTATAAAAAGGTCAAGATCAGGAAGATAAAAATCAGGCGTAAAAGATAGTATTGCATTACCTTCATCATCAAATTCAAGAGGGAATGTCTTTGGTTCATATTGCCATTTTATCCTGTAAAAATCTAATATCTTGGCAAATTCTTTTTCGCTTTCATTTGCAAAAACAATTTCATCGGCATTTATTACATTGGATGCAGGAGTATTATTTTTATTTTTGTTATCAATTGCTCCCATCATTTTTACATTCATTTGTTTTTTTGCTTTCTGTTTAAAATTATAATTAAATTAAAAATTTAGTAATCATCAAAAAATAAATCTATTATGTTTCTTTTTTTATACCACTTGTTTTTTTAAGAAAATCTTCCACATCATTTTTAAGTTTGTTGTATACTTTTTCCAGAGCAATACCGAAAACAGCCTGGCCATTATTGATAGTATCAATTATTTCCTTATCGGAATAACAGGCAAAAACCGTATTGCCGTCAGAAATAAGCGTGACTTTAAGAAAAGCGTCTTCCCCGCCCCCATCAAGTTCTAGGTATTTTTTTGTTTTTCTTATTTTATGAAGGCTGATTCCTGCATCAAGCAGACTTTTAACTACTTTAAGCTTAAGCAAATCATTAAAGCTGTACATTCTTTTTGAACCGTACCCTATTGCCTGATTAACAGAAGGGCTTAAAAAATCAGTTCTATCATAATAATCAAGCTGCTTATAGGTTAAACCGGTCAATTTACATACATCGTGAGAACCATATATATTCTTCTCTTGAGAAGGTTTTAAATCGAAATCTGTGAAGTCTTTGCTATTTATACTATTTTGTTTTAAGTATTTATTCATTATTTAAAAAAATATAACTATAATTACAACAATGTAATTACATTAATGTAATTATAGTTTAAATCAGGGTATCTGGCAATAGTATATAAATTGACATCAATATAAAAAGAATTAAATAGCTTATAGGGTTATACGATTTAATAACAATAAAGATTTCCTGGCAGTAATTTATAATTGATATTTATTAATCATTATATTCATAAAAGAAGAACTATATATTGAAATCCTCAGGTAAAGCGTTATCCAGAAAATCTCTGAATTTCTTTACCTCTTCTTCTATTGAAGTTATTTTTAAACCTGCCTTTTCAAGAACTTTTTCGGAGACATAAATAGGAGACTTAACCCTTAATGCAATAGCAATAGCATCTGAAGGCCTTAAGTCAAGTATTATGTTTTCATCATTGTTCCTTTGCAAATCAAGAAAGGCAAAAAATGTTTCTTTTATCAGGCTTGAAATAACCACCCGTTTTATTTTTATGTTAAATGCTTTGAATATGTTTATAATAAGGTCATGCGTCATAGGCCTTGGAGACTTGAAATCAACCATCTCCAGAGCTATTGCGGACGCTTCGAAATTACCTATCCATATAGGCAGGAACCTGTCTCCATCCTGCTCTTTTAAAAGAATGATAGGCTTTTGCGACGGCTGTTCCATCCTTACGCCTTCAAGATTGACAAGTATAAAATTTTCTTCCTTATGATCCTTTTTTTCCATAATAGTAAAACCGATATAATTAAAATATGAAAAGATATTTAAATACTAAGTGAAGATTTCATTTCTTCAATATCTTTCTTGACAGCATCGGTCTTTAGTTCATAAATAGATTTAAGATTCCTGTATTTTTGTTTGTAATCAAGGCCGTATCCGACAACATATTTCTCTTCTAATTTGAAAGCACAATATTTTATTTTTAAATCAGCGATTCTTCGCACTTCCCTATCAATAAGGGTACATATCTCAATGCTTTCAGGTTCTCTGGACTTAAGGTTCCTTATTAAATAACTTAAAGTCAGTCCGGTATCTATTATGTCTTCAACAATAAGAACATTTTTCCCGTAAATAGTTTCTTCCAAATCTTTAGTAAGCTTGACTATCCCTGAATCTGGCTGATTGATTCCATAAGAGGAAATAGAAATAAAGTCTATCGAAAAAGGTAATCTTATATTTCTTATAAGATCTGTTAAGAATATTACTGCACCTCTTAATATACAGATAACAACAAGTTCTTTATCTTTATAATCAGCAGTAATACTGCTTCCAAGTTCCTTTACTTTTTTTTGAATGACATCACTCGGAAACAGGATTCTGCCTAAGATATTATCATAATCGAATTCAATTATTTTATTTTTAAATTCGTCTTTCAATTATTGATTCTATTCTAATAAATTACTCTATCTGCACCTTGTACCATGCTTAGATATGTAGTCCCTCTGTTAAAAAGCACTTCATTACCTGCAGTATCTTTAAATATCATAGGATCCAGTATACTTGTCCTTTCCCAGGTTCCTTCAATGACATTACCATCAAAGAAGTAAAAAGCTTTACCGCTTCCTGTAGTCCTGACAATCATATGGCCTGCTGAGTCACCGGAATTAGCGATATCGGTTATAAGTGCTATTACATTATTGAAATAAAGGTTTTCGTTTGTTTCCCTATCAATATCTGTTGTTCCGCCTGTTGACTTTTTATAATTGTTTAAAGCTTTATCGTATATAAAATCAGAAGCAAATGATGCTACTGAAAAATCAATCTTTATATCGCTTATGCTGCCTCTTTTTTCTTCAGAAGCGTCCAGTTTAAAGCTAAATGGCGATTGCCCTCCCTCGATAAGATGCCCGTTTCTGACTGCCGCTGATTTAAGTTTTTCGGAAGAAGAATAAGCATTATGAGGTGCGACCCTTGAAGAATCTCTCCATGCATCTTGACCGTCACTCATATTTGCTGTTATATTGCTTGCACCACTCTGGTCACCAAGAGGTGTCAGGACATCCATATCCATATTTTCTACAATCTTATATCCTTCAGGATATGTTCCCCAAAAAACATACACAGGGTCAAACATCCTTGCCAATTCGGCATAATACTGCCTGGCGCTCCTAATAGGACCGATTATGTCAGCATCTTTTGAAGAAAAAATACCTATCAATCTTGTTATACCACCTTCATCTACAACTTCAATGACACAATCGGCTTTATTTAAACCTGACTGAGGTCTTGCCTCTCCCGCATTATTGATCATCACAGCAAAAGGTCTTGAATCTAAGACATCATCGGATATTTCAAATCCGTTAATAATATTAATATTGCCGGTTATTTCTAATTCAGATATTGATTTTTCTGTAGTTTCTGTTTCTTCCTGAATTTCAGTAGTGCTTGTCTCTTCCACATCTATTTTGGTTTCTTCAGTGATTATTTCTTCTTTTTTGCAAGCAAAAGAAAAAAGAAGCATTAAAGACATTAAAGCTATTATTAATGCAATAATGAAATTTTTAATAAATGCTACATTTCTATTACTTTTTTTCACGATACCTCCACTAGCTTAAATATATAGGTTTATTAATTTGATTTTAATCTTATTAAATTTTTAATTATTATAAATGCAAAAGCTGAAAAATAAAATGATAAGGTAAAAATTAGAAGATATTCAATGAGCTTTTCATAAGTAGATTCAAAATAAGTTATTTCAATTTTTGGCGAATTTATTTTATTATTGGAATATAAATTTAGCTTTTCTATCCTGTGGCCATTTAAGAATACGCTTAATTCTCCATATGATTTATTTTCACTAACCGGAAATGTTATATTATGGTTTATATCAAAGTCAAAATAGATATTGTCTTCTGAGTCATTAAAAAGAATACTGATATCTTTTTCCGGGAAAAGATCAAAATTTAAATTTGAATTCATGTCACTTGCTTTTGCTGAAACTATGGCTTCTTCTTTAGAAATTATTTTTTTATATTCATAATTGTCGTAGATCCAATTTATCAATCTTAATGTATCATAATTTCTTCCATATAAAGAGCTCCCCATTATAGCACAGATAATTTCTATGTTTTCTTTTTCAGAATATGTCATCAGGCAAAATCCTGCATTATTCGTATACCCTGTCTTAATGCCTTTTATGAAATCGCCATCTAAAAGAGAATTTGTATTTTTAATTATTATTTCTTCATCGTTTATATATATATTTGCTTCCTTTAATGAGACTATCTCCCTGAATTTAGAATCAGACATGCAATATTTGGCTATTTTTATAAGGTCTTTTGCAGTCGATCTATGTCCGGGATTATCACTATCCAGGCCATTAGTGTTTTCAAAATTTGTATTTAATGCACCGATTTCCTTTGCTTTCTGATTCATTAATTTTACAAAATCTTTTTCATTGCCGGACACATGTTCCGCAAGAGCTATAGTCGCATTATTATTTGAAGATATAAGAGCAGCTTTTAAGAGATCTTCAACGGTGATTCTGTCATTTATCCTGAAATATATACTTGAAAAATTCCTGCCTTTGGCATTTTTAGATATTTTAACTATTTCATGCAGGTCATCAGTGTTTTCAAGTACAATTATAGCAGTCATAATCTTTGTAATACTTGCAGGATAAACTATTTCATCAGAATTTTTCTCCCATAATATCCTGTCGGAATTAAAATCCTCGACAATTGCTGAAACCGCTACAGTATCTATATATTTTCTGGGAACACTTTTCTTATCTTCATCAGCATATAAAGGTTTTATAATAAAAAATTGAAATAAAAGAAAAAAAGTGATTACTATGAATGAAAAGAAGTATTTTAATGAAAGTCTTTTTTTAATTTTATTACAGTTTTTACTATTGTATTCTCTTGCTTTGGAATTCATTTATACTGTTCTAGAAATGCCCTGTTGTTTCTTTTAACCATAAGATGTCTCATATTTGATAAGAGCATCTCCAGCTCTTTTATTATAGAGGAGGCTTTTTCAACTGATTCTTTGCTGCCGGACATTATAACAGGGAAAACTATCTGGTGCATAAAAGAACATTCCCTTAAGGAAAAATTATCAAATAGTTTCAGATTCTTTGGCTGTATGCCATATTTTAAAAGTTCGACAGCAATTCTTATTATTTCTATTTCTGAACTTTTTATCAATTTTTTATCATCAACCTCTTCATAGTAGATTACATTTTCATCTATAAGCTCGTTTAAAAAAGATTCTTTAATCTCTAACTTTCTGATTATTTCTTCTTTTGTAATAAAATCATCTTTTAAAGAGATATTGCTTTCTTCGATTAAGTCAAATTTTAATTGTTTGATAATATCTTCATTATTATAATCAATTACAAAATCAACAGAATTAATTTTTTCTTTAATAGCACTCAGGGGCAGATAATATTGTTTCTGCATTTTTAAAATAAAATCAAGTTTTACGATATCTTCTTTGCTGTAAATACGATATTTGCTCTCTGTCCTTTTTGGCGATATCAATCCTTTTGATTCAAGGAATCTTACTTTGCTGGTTGAAATATCTGGGTAATATTTTTTAAATTTTTCCACCACTTCACTGATGGTTATATAGTTTTTTTTCGTTTTCATTTAAATAACTTTATTCGTTATTCAAACAAAAGAAATAAAATACATATTTTCCTATCTGTATCTTGTCAGCGTTTTCAAGGTATTTTTCTTCAATGAGTTTTCCATTAACATAAACTCCGTTAAGACTGCCCATATCAACTATTTTAAAATATTTATCCGCTTTAATGATAGAAGCATGTTTTCTGGAGACTGTTATGTCGTCAAGGAAAATATCTGAATCTATTTCTCTGCCGATGTTAAAATATTCTTTATCAATCGCAAATATCTCACCAATATTTGTACCTTTTATAACTAGAAGACCTGCATTATCCTTTTTAACTAATTCCTTCAGCTGGCTAATTGTTTCTTCTGTAAGTTCTTCTTTTATTTCAATCTTTTGCTCGATTATAGATTCTGTTTTTGAAGAAACTTTTTTATTTTCTTTTTCTATATTATTTTTATTATTTTCCATAGTAATCAAAGTTAGTCAATAATCAAATAAGACTATTTATAAACTTAATTATATATTGTTTAAAAATATTAAAAAAGCCATTATCCCTAGATTCTATATAACATCTTATAAGAGGTTCTGTACCCGATAATCTCAAAAGTACCCAAGCGTTATTTTCCAGTACTAATTTTACACCATCTTTTGTTAAAATATTACTGATTTTTACATTTTCAATTAATTTATTTTTCATTTCCTTGAAATTATTAATGATATATTCCATTTTTTCTCTGGGTACTTCCATATCTATTCTTTCATTATAAAAATATCCTAGTTCCTTGTTTATGTTTTTAAGATATTCAGAAAGGCTTATACCATTAAGATGTGTCTTTAAATAGCTTTGTATCTCAACCATTAATAGGTTTGCGGCAATCCCGTCTTTTTCCGGTATATGTCCTTTAATGCTTAATCCTCCGCTCTCTTCGCCGCCTATAAGCACATTATGCCTAAGCATTTCAGAAGCAATATATTTAAAGCCTACAGGTGTTTCTATTAAATCAATATTAAATTTTTTACATATCTCGTCTATTAAATGAGTGGTTGCCACTGTCCTTACAGCTTTAAGATTGTTGCTTCTGTGCCTTTTTACCGAACAAAGATAATAAAAAATTAAAGATATTACATTATTGGGACTTAAGAACACTCCTTCAGAATCAATTACGCCGAAACGGTCAGCATCACCGTCAAGCGCCAGGCCTATATCAAATTTTTTTTCAAGTATTATTTTTCTTAATTCAGTTAGATTTTTTTCTGAAGGATCTGGGAGCTTGCCTCCAAAAAAAGCATCTCTTTTATTATTCAAAACCCTTATCTCATTAACCGATAATTCATCAAGTATGTCCGGGAAAATATTGATACCTGCTCCGTACAGCATATCTGCTGCAATTTTTAAACCAGCTTTTTTAATTAAGCCAAAATCAATTATTTTTTTAATTTGCTCATGATATTTTGGATAATCATTTAAAATTGTAATATTCTCATCGATGTACTCAGAAGAATTTTTTAAAGCCTTTCTATTTGTAATAAAATAACTTATATTTTTTTCAATATTGCTGGTTATCGAATCAGTTGCCGGACCTCCATAATCAGGAATGAACTTAATACCGCTATATTTCGGAGGATTATGGCTGGCGGTGATCATCAATGCTCCGTCAAGCTTCATATCGATTACATTAAATGCTGTCACAGGGGTAGGCACGCTTTTTTCAGATAAAAAAACTTTAAAATTATAAGCACTTAATATTTTTGCAGAATAGGAGGCAAATTCTTCTGAAAGAAATCTATTATCATAACCGATAAAAATACCATTTTTATTTTCTTTTTTTTCTTTCAGATACTTTGCAATAGAGTTAACTACAATTGCAAGATTTTCAAAATTAAAATTATCTGCAATTATATCTCTCCATCCATCGGTTCCAAATTTTATTTTATTCATTTTGTTCTTTTATTCTCCTATTATTAATAATTATTAATATAGTGCTAAACAATGATTATTTTTTAAAATCTTACGGTATTTTCCAAATAAAAATTTTTTATAATAACTTATTTATAATGGTCGGGGCGAGAGGATTCGAACCTCCGACCCCCAGTACCCCATACTGGTGCGCTAAACCAAGCTGCGCCACGCCCCGCAATAAACATTGTTATTTTAAATTATTAATAATTAATAGTAAAGATTATAAAATCCTTAATAAATAAAACAGCCTGTAAAATGTTTTATTTTCAGTATTCAGCCTTAAAGCTGCGTTTCATAAGATATTCTACAGATTTTTTTACATCTTCATGCTTATATATAATGTCATATACACATTTTATAATCGGAAGTTCTATTCTCAGTTTTTCTGACATATCATAAACAGCTTTTGTGGTTTCAACACCCTCAGCAATCATGTTCATTGAACTTTTTATTGAATCAATATCTTCGCCTTTTGCAAGCCTTTCACCGACTAGCCTGTTTCTGCTTGCAGTACTTATACATGTAGTTATCAAGTCTCCCATTCCGGCTATGCCTGCAAAAGTCCTGCTTTTGGCACCATAATTTTTACCAAACCTTTCCAATTCATAAAGACCTCTTGTTATAAGAGAGGCTTTTGTATTGGAGGCATACCCCATTCCATCTGAAATACCAGCAGCTATTGCAATAATATTTTTAAGGGCTCCGCATAACTCCACTCCTATGATATCATTATTGGTATAGACCCTGAAATAATCATTGGAAAAGATTTGCTGAAGCTTTTTTAATATTTTATTATTTTCTGAAGAAACTGTAGAAACACTAGGTAATTTCCTTAATATCTCTGAAGATATGTTTGGACCTGAAAGAGCTGCAATTTTGTTTTTAAGGCATAAAGGTAAGACCTCTTTTAACACTTGTGATATTCTTAAATTCGTTTCTTTCTCAATTCCTTTTGCTGCGCTGACAGCAGCAATAGCATCCTTACATGATGCTTCAATAAAATTAAATAGATTTAATGCTGTATTCCTAATAAATTGTGAAGGAACTGCAAATATTATTAAATAGGGGTTTACCATATAAGATATCTCATCAATATCTTTTGTTCCGAAAGCGTGGACAGATCCTTCAGGAAAAGAATAATCTCCTAGATATTTTTTATTAGTTCCGCATTGATTAATTTCTCTTGCCACAACTTCCTCAAATGACCATACATACACCTTATATCCTTTTTCAGCAAGCAAAAGCGAAAGTGTTGTTCCCCAGCTTCCGGACCCAATTACCAATATTTCTTTGATTTTTAAATTTGCCATATTTTTAACTATATTTAAAAAAATCGTTGTTCTAATATTTGAATTTAAGCATTATCGGAGTACCTTTAAATTCATAATTTTCTCTTATAGTTTTTTCAATATAATTTTTTATATTGGTTTTTGCTGAAATATCCATATTGGAAAAGACAAGAAAATAAGGAGGATTGGTCCCAATTTGTTTGATGAATTTAAGTTTATATTTTTTCCCAGAAACATATATGTAACTGGATTGTTCTTTCTGCTTGAAAATACCCATTAATTTATTTTCAGAAATAATTTTTACTCTTTCTTTAAGAATAGAATCTATATATTTAAATATATTTTCTATTCCTTTGTTCTTGAGAGCGCTTATTTTTAAAAAAGGTATATAGCTGGCAAAATAAAGTTTTCTGTCAAGTTCTTCTATCATATTATTAATAATTTCTTTATCAGATAGATCAGTTTTTGTAAAAACTACGATTGCGCTTGTCCCGTTCTCCAGGCAGGTATTTATAATATTAATATCCTGTTTACTTACTTTTGTCGTGCTATCAACCAGGACAAGGCCTATCTGGGCTTCTTTTATTATCCTGACCGTCCTTAATTTACTGTAATATTCTAAATCCTCTTCAACTACCCTGTTTCTTTTTAAACCTGCAGTGTCTATAAATCTGTAATTTTTTCCATCATGATTTAAAATACTGTCAATCGTATCTCTTGTAGTCCCTTCTATTTCATTGACTATCACTCTTTCTTCTTTTATGAGGGTATTAAAAAGAGTAGATTTACCGGAATTAGGCTTACCGAGTATTGCAATATCGGGAATCAGAGGCTCCTCACTTGCGTTATCATTAACTTCCTCGCCAGTAAGACTATCAGTTATTTCATCTAATAAGTCACCTATATTTATTCCATGCATTGCTGAAACTTTTATAGGATATCCTATCCCGAGCTTAAGATAATCCTCAACATAGTAATCACCTTTTTCACTATCCCATTTATTTCCTGCAAAGATTATCTTTTTATTTGTTTTTCTTAAAAAAGATATTATCTCTTCATCAGCAGTTGAAATAGGCTCTCTCAAGTTTACTAGAAATATAATTATATCTGATTCATCAATTGCTTTACGTGCCTGCAGAAGTATCTGTAAAGATAGTCTATCATCAGGTTTAAAATTCATGCCACCAGTATCAAGGATATAAAAAATCTTATTATTCCATTCGGTTTTATAATATTTCCTATCCCTTGTAATCATCGGGTGTTCATGTACTATAGCTTCTTTACTAGAGCATATCCTGTTTATAAGGGTTGATTTCCCTATGTTTGGCTTCCCTATCACTGAAACTACGTTAAAACCATCTTTCATTTATTTAAAAGCTCCTTTGCTAGTGATCTGCCGTTATTTTTTACAAATATTATCTTATCTGATATTTTTCTGAAATCTTCCCGGCTCTTATTATCAAGAGTAAAATCATCACTATTGAATATGATATCTGAAATTATTATTTTATCATAATTATTAAGAGCTTTTATTTTTATTAAATTTTCATTTATATCCATAAAAGATAGTAGTCCCATTACTTTTACGTTTCCGCCGAATATTTTATTTTTAATGACCATTATATTAACATTTAAGTTAAAGTTTATACTTAATTTTTTAATTCTTTCTTTTAACCAGGATATTAAAGAATATATAAAATTTTCAGAATATTCAGATGTAAGTACCAGGATATTACTTATTGTTTTTTTATTTATGCCTGTTTTCTTATTGCTGCAGTATTGTAATAATAACTTTTCTGATAATTTTTTAAAATCATTGCTAAAATCCGCAATCATCCCTATGCCATTCTCTATCTGGGGAAAATCTTTATAATCTTCATAAGCTGGAATATCTTTTCCGGCAATAATGTAAAATTCATCTGAAATATATACATTCTTCATTTTTTTCAGTTTTTTTAGTTTTTCGACAAATTCAATAAGTTCAGCTGAAAGAATATTATTGAAGCTTAAAAGCCTCTTATTCTTATTATAATTAGTTATTCCTACAGGTACTAAACCAATTGAATTTATATTATTAAACATATTTAGAAAATCCAATGTATTTTCAAGGTCGCTTCCATTATTTATCCCCGGGCATACAACAATCTGAATATTTGAAACTATATTATTTTCGTCTAATTTTCTTAAGTAATCTATTGCAATATTTTGTTTATTATTATTAAAAATTATTTTTCTAATATTATAATCAGCACTATGAAAAGATATATATAAAGGAGAAAGGTTATATTTAATTATTTTATTGATATCACTGTCACTCAGATTGGTAAGAGTTATAAAATTACCATGCTTGAATGATTCAAGATAGTCATCGTCTTTTAAATAAAGTGTTTTTCTTAATCCTTTGGGAAGCTGGTCTATAAAACAAAAGATACATTTATTTCGGCATTTTTTTATTGGCATTTGAAACCTAAAAAAAGCTTTCTATTCTTTTTTTGACATTACAAAGATCCTGATAAGGCGTAGATGCACCACCGATAACAGCAACTTTATCATTTATCCTGAACCAATTCTTTTTAACTTCCCGCTCGTCCTCGACATGATATGTATTTTTTTGGACAGAGACTGCTAATTCTTTGAGATGACAGGTGTTTGCACTATTTTTCCCTCCCACAACGATTACCGCATTATTGCTTGAAGCCATTTTCAAAACTTCTTTCTGCCTTAAATAAGTAGTCCTGCATATAGTTTTGAATATTCTTATTTCATAAGGGAATGTGTCTATCAATTTCTGGCATATAAGTTTGAAATTAGAGTATGTCTGAGTAGTCTGGGAAAGAACTGCAATCTTATTTTTATAACGCAAATTTTTTATTTCAGCTTCATTTCCAGCTATAAGGAATTCACCTGTTTTTATATTGCTTGTTATTCCATTTACTTCCGGATGGTTTTTTTCTCCAATCAAAACTATAAAATAATCTTTATCGCTTAAGGATTTTGCAATTCTTTGTGCTTTTGATACAAAAGGACAAGTGGCATCAATAATATTTACTCCTTTATCTTCAAATTCTTTTTTTAATTTCGGACTTATTCCATGCGATCTTATTACAACTGTGTCGTTATGACTCAACTTATCAGTTTCCCTGGCAATACCCACGCCTTTACTTAAATACGATTTTACCACCTTTGGATTATGGATTATTTCACCAAAAGTATAGATATTATTTTTTTCATTACCGTCTATGGCATTATCAAGCATTTTTATAGCTCTTTTAACACCAGGGCAGTATCCTGAATATTTTCCGATTAATACCTGCATTTTAATAATTTATTTTAGAAAATAACTTTTTTAAATCTTCTATTGCGCATTTTGCCAGTATGTCTATGCCCTCTTTTTTAGAATATTTTTTAAAAATTTCTTCAGTGTCTATAAGATCTCCGAAAATTATTCTTATCTTGGGCCAGATTATCTTTTTTTTTCCACGTGAAACTTTTTTTAAATTGCATATTGCCATTGGAAGAATAGGCGCTCCGGTAAGATAAGCTATTAATGCCAGTCCTTTATGACCGGCACCTATTTCTTCTCCGGATGAGCGTGTTCCTTCCGGGAAAATGCCAAGAGTATTTCCTGAATTAATTACTTCCACAGCTTTATTTATCGCTCCCCTGTCCACACCTGTTCTATTTACAGGAAAGGCATTAAAAAATTCTATTAAAATCCTAAAAAAAAATTTTCTGAATAACTCTTTTTTGGCCATAAAATAAACTGGCCTTGGATAATATTCACCCATAAGCACAGGATCAAAAGCACTGAAATGATTACAGCATAAAATCAATTTATCCTTATAAAAAGATTTTTCCCTGTCTATTATTTCTATTCTGTATAATGGTTTAAATATGATATTGACAATTAGCTGCATAAATCTATATAAGAATAAATAAGCCCGGCTTCTTTTTGTTTTAAAAAGATTGACTTTCATTTTTAAAACCTAATTGTATTTATATTCTTATTTATTATATTCAAGTTCCTTGTAATAAATATCCTTTATTTTATTGAAAACCTGTTCTACGCTCATTCCCGTAGTGTCAACTATATGTGCATTTTCAGGTACGATAAGGGGGCTGTCTTTTCTGGTGCTGTCAATCTTATCCCTGCTCTCAATTTCTTCTTTAATCTGTCTGATATCAGGATTTTGTTTATAATCATTTAATTGTTTCTTTCTTCTTTCGACTCTTTCATCAATATTTGCAGTAAGATATATTTTACAGAGAGCATCGGGGCAAACAACGCTTCCGGTATCTCTTCCTTCAAGCACGCATGCTTTTTCACTTGAAAGTTTTCTCTGCAGAGAGACAAGAAATTTTCTTACTCCTGACAGCTTGGAAACAATAGAAACCGCTTCCCCTACTTCCTTGGAGCGTATATCCATTGTTACATCTCTGTCATTAAGATAAATATTTGTATACTTGTCAGGATCAGAAGCATTATAATCCAATCTTATCGTGTAATCCTCCATCTTCTTTAGAATAGATTGTTCATCTTCAAGATCGATATTGTTTTCCAGGGCTATTAAAGTTATTGCTCTATACATTGCTCCGGTGTCAATATAGTTCAGTCCGATATCTTTCGCAATAAGTTTTGCAATCGTACTTTTTCCGCTGCCGGCAGGTCCGTCAATTGTTATTATGTTTTTATTAGTTTTCGATTCCATATTTTTCAATTTATTTTCTCCATAATAAAATGATTAACTTTCAATTCAAAATTCTAAACAAAAGTTCTTTAAAGCCGGGGAAAGAAGTATTGATACATCTGCTGTCTTTTATCAATATCCTTTTTTTACCTTTCAAAGCAGCTATTGACAGCGCCATAGCTATTCTGTGGTCACCATAAGATTCAATATCTGCCTGATGCAAATCATAGTCTTTATTCCCATAAATGACTAAGCCGTCTTTATTTTCTTTTGTTTTAATCCCGACTTTATTAAATTCATTCACAATAGCTTTTATTCTGTCACTTTCTTTAATCCTTAATTCTTCAGCTCCGCTTATTAAAGTATTTCCAGAAGCAAAAGCGCATGCTACGCTAAGAATCGGTATTTCATCAATAATATTAGCAATAAATTTTTTATTTATTTCAATTGCTTTTAAATTGCTTGAAGATACCTTTAAATCTGCAACAGGTTCATTATTTATATTCCTATAATTATTAACTTCAATTTTTCCACCCATTTCTTTTAAGATTTCTAACAGGTACGCCCTTGTAGGATTGATGCCTAAATTTTTAATAATTATCTCTGAATCATCAAGAATAAGGGCAGCTATAATAAAAAAGGCAGCAGAAGAAAAATCACCAGGTACATATAGGTTTCTTCCCTTTAACGTTGATTTGTTTATTTTTACATTTTTACCGTTTTTGTAATCGATTTCTGCACCAAAATATTCTAGCATCCTCTCTGTATGGTCTCTGGATATGGAAGGCTGTCTTACTTCGGTAATTCCTTCTGCAAATAAGCCAGCAAAAAGCAAGCATGACTTTACCTGGGCGCTTGAAATATCAGACATAAATACCTTTCCTTTAAGTTGTCTGTTGCCGAATATTACCAAAGGTGCCTTATTGTTGCAGGCTCTTCCAAAAATAGCTGCTCCCATTTCCCTTAAGGGATTTATTATTCTATCCATAGGCCTGTTATTTATTGAAGCATCACCGCTTAATACAGATAAAAAATCACATGTACTTAAAATGCCTGCTAAAAGCCTGATGCTTGTACCTGAATTACCTACATATAAAATATCATCAGGTTCCTGAAAAGATTCAATACCGCATCCATGGATGGAAAGGCAGGTATTCTTTAAAATATATTTAACACCCAATTTTTCAATTATATCAAGAGTTCTTATGCAGTCCTGCGATAAAAGAAAATTATCGATAATAACTTTTTGTTTTGTAAGGGAGGATATTATTACTGCTCTGTGAGAGATGGATTTATCTCCAGGGACTTCGAAAACTCCATTAATACTATATGGTCCTTTAATCTCTATATTTTCTTTTTCCTTATTCATCATCACCTATGACTTTTCTAATACTTGCCTCATGGCCTAATTTTTCTAGAGCTTCTTTTGAAATAGCTCCGGCATTTTCTCCATGGACCAATATCTTAAGAATACCTCTTCCAAGAATTTCGGTTGAATGAAAAATGGAAATATCCTCGATATTTACTCCTGCTGAACTTATGGCAAGGGTTATTTCGCTTAAAACTCCTTTTATATCAGACATTTCGACTCTAACTTCATAAAGCTTGGATATGTCTTTGTCAATGTATTTTGGAAGGTTAAGACGTGCTTCCTTGGCACTATCATAATGGTCCTTTATGTATTCTTCATTATTGCTTAATAAACTTTTCTTAAATCTATTTAAGAAATCAATATAATCATTGATGGAATTTATTATCTCTTCCTTGTTTTCCATGCTTACATCGACCCACATTTTCGGATTAGAAGCTGCAATCCTGGTCATATCCCTAAAACCTCCTGCACATAGCTTAAAAAGATTTTTTAAGGTTTTTTGCTTACTGTCGACAAGAGCAACCAGATTTGTCGAAAGTATGTGAGGGAGATGGCTTATAAGTGATACTATTTTATCATGTTCGTTAGGAGACACAGTTATCACTTTCGCTCCTATTTTTGTGAATAAATTATGCAGGGCTACCAAAGCTTCTGATTTGGTAGTATCTGTCGGGGTGAGGATATAATAAGCATTTAAGAAAAGATCGGATTTAGCACTTAAAACCCCGTCATTTTCTGAACCTGCCATAGGATGACCGCCGATAAATATTACACCTTTAGGCAGTATTTTATTTATTTTCTCAACAATATTTAATTTTGCACTCCCGACATCAGTCACTATCGTATCATTTTTCAAATGATTTTTAATTTCCTGGGCAATATCTGCAATCAGTCTTACCGGTGTTGCAATAATGACAAGGTCTGCATCAGCTACTGCTTCTTTGTAATTAGTAGCAGCTTTATCGATTATTTTTCTATATACTGCGATGCTTAATGATTCAGGATCCCTGTCAAAACCTGTAACTACTATATCCTTTTTTATATTTTTAAGTGAAATAGCTAAAGAACCTCCTATCAGTCCCAAACCAATCACTGAAATATTTTTTATATTTTTCATTTATTCAACCTTTTCACTGATTAAGAATATCCTTAAACTTTTTAAATAATAAGATTTTTATATTTTTTAATTATAATAAAAAATATAAAAATTATTTGAGAAATTTAAATTTTCATTAATTCAGGTATTTTTATTTTTTTGGAAGATATTATTAATATCTTCATCACCTAGAATCCGATAACTTCCTTCCTTTATATCTTTTAAATCCAGCTCCCCTATTTTTATTCTTTTAAGGTCTGTGACTTTATAACCCAGATAATTAAATAGTCTTCTAAGTATTCTTTTCCTGCCTTCATGTATCGTGATTTCTATCTTTTCAGTTTTTTCTTTTAATGTTTGCTTAATCAGTCTTGAAACAATTATTTTTTGATTGCCTATCTTTACGCCGTTTATTATTTTTTTACTATCTGTACTTTCAAGAGGTTTGTTAAGCACTATTTCATATGTTTTTGTAATCATATATCTCGGATGCGTGATTTTTAATGCAAAATCACCATCATTTGTCAATAAGATCAACCCTCTTGAATTTAAATCAAGTCTACCCACTGGGAATAATCTTATATTATTTTTAAAGCCTTTAACCAGGTCAAGAACTGTTTTTCTTTTAAAACTGTCTTTTACAGTACTTAAATATCCTTCTGGTTTATTCAGCGCAATATATATTTTTTCTGATATTGCTATTTCTTCATCAAGAAATTTTACCTTGTCTTTAGATGGGTCTATTTTAGTGCTTAAATCTTTTACTACTATTCCATTTACTCTTATTTTTCCTTCAAGGACCAATAATTCGCTTTTTCTCCTTGAAGCTACTCCTGAATTTGAAAGAAACCTGGCTATTCTCATTAACAATTATTGATCTTCCTTTATATTTAATACAGGTAGTTCATCAAGTTTTTTTAAACCAAGCATTTCAAGAAATTTTGAAGTTGTTCTATATATTATAGGACTACCCTGGACCTTCAGCCTGCCTGCTTCCTTTACAAGTCCTTTATTAACTAGACTGATTACGATGCTATCGGTTTTAACTCCCCTTATTTCAGCTATCTGCTGTCTGGTTACAGGTTGTTTATAAGCGATTATCGCAAGTGTCTCAAGAGCAGCCTGGGTAATGTATACTTTCTGTGAAGTATTAACAAAATTTTTAAGTAAATCTTTCAAGGCAGGATTGCTGTACATTCTATAGCCATTGCCGATTTTCCTTATGATAAAACCTCTATTACTTTTTATGTACTCTTCCTCAAGAATATCTATTGTTTCCTGAATTTTATTTTTTTCATAATTCAGTAATTTAGATATTTCATTAGGAGTAACAGGTTTTTCGCAAATAAATAATATCCCCTCGATGCAGGTTTTAATATCCGGCCGGCCTTCCATAAGTTCATCATATAATGATGATGGAAAATATTTTTTTTCTTCTTCTGTCATTTTAAATCATTTTAAAAATAGTATACTAAAAATCAAGCTGCAATCTTTTTTATAATTATTTCTCCGAATATTTCAAACTGCTCAATATCAATAGTCTCATTTTTATATAGTTCAAGTATTGATAAGAAAGAAACTACTATATCAATAAGGTCTTTGTAATCAACAGTAAGTTCTTTAAAGGAAATATTATCTTTTGACTGAAGTACTGTTTTTATCCTGTTTATTTCCTGAAATATATTTTTTGTTATTTTTTTATTATAGAATTCGGCAACATTGAATTTTTCCTGTTTTGATGTCAATAATCTTGAAGCGATGCACTGAAGATCTTTTGCTTTTATTTTTTTAAGTACTTCATTAAAAAAATCAAAAAATTCTTCCTCAACAGGAGCTTCTCTTAAAAAATATACTTCTTCATTTTCTATTAATTCAGAAAAATATCCGCTTATCTCCCTGAATGCTTTGTATTCATCCTCTCTAAGCTTAAGAATATCCAGGTTATTATCCTTCTCTTCCTGCATATCATTATCATTTCTTGAGGGAATCAATGATTTGGATTTCAAATTAAGCATAATGGATACCATATAAACAAAACCGGAAAGCTCCTCAAGCGTTCTATGCTTTCTATCAGTGATGTATTTTAGAAATGCACTGATTATATCGCTTATTTTTATTTCATAAATGAATTCTCTTTTTTTTGAAACTACTTCAAGTAAAACATTTAAAGGGCCACTAAAATAATCAAAATCAATTATGAAATCACTGATTTGCCCTGTTTTATAAATATCATTCAATTCCCAGTTTTTCCCTTACTATTTTTATCGTTGATGAAGCAACATTTTTCACATGGTCTTTCCCATCTTTAAGAACATTGCTTACATATCCTACATCTGCTTCAAGCGCTTTTCTTTTTTCCTGGAAATCCTTAAGTGAATCAAATATAATACCTGCTATCTCATCTTTACATTTTATGCATCCTATTTTGCCATTTTTGCATCTATTCTCTATATCTCCAATTCCATCATTAAGATAGATTTTATAAAATGAGAATACATTACAGATTTCCGGATGCCCGGGGTCGCTTATATGTATTCTTGAAGGGTCGGTTATCATTTGCCTTAACTTGCTTTTAATGGTTTTAAAATCATCAGAAAGGAAGATAGCATTTCCATAGCTCTTGGACATTTTTCTGCCATCCGTTCCTACAACTCTTGTTGATTTTGATAATAGCTCTTTTGGCTCCTTAAAGTAATCTCCGTAAAAAGAATTGAATCTTCTGGCTATTTCTCTGGTAAGCTCAAGATGTGGAAGCTGGTCCTCTCCGACAGGTACGATATCTGCATTTATTATTAATATGTCTGCCGCCATTAAAACGGGGTAACTTAAAAAACCCAAAGTAGAGATATCTTTGCTTTTTAATTCCTTGACCTGTTCTTTATATGTCGGGCATCTTTCAAGCCATGAAAGAGGTGTTATCATAGAAAGATAAAGAGTAAGTTCAGAAATCTCAGCTATATCGGATTGTCTGTAGAGATGAGTAATTTTAGGGTCTATGCCCAGTGCCAATAAATCAATAGCGCATTCAAAAAGATTATTTTTTATATTCCCAGGATTATGGTACTCAGTAGATAAAGCATGCCAGTCAACAAGGAAAAAATAATTATCATAATTATTTTGGAATTTTATCATATTTACAATATTTCCATGTAAATGCCCCAGATGCAATTTACCAGTAGGCCTGAACCCCGTAAGCATTATCTTTTTTTCAACCATTTATTATACTCCCAAGTTTTTAGATAAATTAATATTATAATATCTTTAATTCAAAAAAAATCTCCACCAGAAACCGAGATTTAAAAAGAGAAAATTAATAACAGGATTTAAAAAAGTCCAGAAAAATCTTCCAAAAAACATCAGTATAGCGAAAATTAAAAAAAATCCTATCCTCCCGATACTCAAGTATCTGTACATGGCTCTTTCTGGAAGAAAGGATGCGATTATTTTTGAACCATCAAGAGGAGGTATAGGTAAAAAATTAAAAATAGCTAAGAAAATACTTATTCTAATCGCATAAACAAACATCGCGCTTATTACTCCAAAAAAGCTAAAAGAAGTCTGGCCTATAAAAGAAAAATTTAACCCTTGGGCGAGAATCATGCTTGCAGGCTGTTTTGATATTGCGGAATATATTAATATTATCAATCCATAAACAGAACCGATTAAAAAAGCAACTACAAGATTGGTTCCCGGTCCGGCTATGGAAGTATTTCTCAGGCCTTTCCTGAAATTCCTGAAATAGGTAGGATTGATAGGTACAGGTTTTGCATAAGCAAAAATAATATTCGATCTTAAAAGAATCAGAAGAATCGGTAAGATTATGCTTCCTATTATATCTATATGCTTCAATGGGTTCATTGTAAGTCTTCCCATGTTCTTAGCAGTATAATCACCATTTTTTAAAGCGATATATCCATGCATTACTTCATGAGGAATAACTGCAAGATAAATTCCAGGAATTGCTATAAGCAATTGCAATATAAAATTTTTAAATTCTGCAAATATATTATCAAACATTTTAATACTCTCTAGTTAAGTTAATTTCAAATAATTTTGCCAATTATACAACCTTTTTAATAAAAATTTAAATTAACGCAACTATTTAACCAGATTTTTTGTTTCTTGGATGGTTTTTAAAAAAAGATTCTTTTATAAAATCTTTATTGATATTTGTATAAATCTGCGTTGTAGATATACTGCTATGACCAAGAAGTTCCTGTACCAGCCTGAGATCTGCGCCGTTCTGAAGAAGATGTGTTGCAAAAGAGTGCCTGAATAAATGAGGATAAATATTTTTTTCAGGATTTATTTTTTTTTCATATTTTTTTAATATTTTCCAAAATCCCTGCCTGGTCAGCCTATTGCCATTTTTATTTAAAAAAACATAATCGCTTGTTTTTTTATTTACATTAATCGGATGTATTTTTGGTCTGGCAGCTTTTACATAAGATGTGAGAAATTCCTGAGAGGTTCTTCCTATCGGCACCATTCTTTCTTTATTCCCTTTTCCAATAAACCTTAACATTGAATTTTCATAATCTATATTATTTAATTTTAAATTTACAATTTCGCTAACTCTTAAACCGGATGAATAAAGCAGTTCAAACATAGCCCTGTCTCTTAATTGTAATTTAGACGAAAAAGGAATACTGTTAAGAAAATCCTGTATTTCTCTTTCTTCTAATACCTCAAGCAAGCTATAAGCTTTTTTCGGGTTTTTTATCTCATAGAACGGGTTAGATTGTATAAGCTCGTTTTTTAAAGCGAATCTGTAAAAAGATCTTATCGAGGAAAGCAATCTTGATATAGTCGTTTCGCTGTACCTATTATGAAAACTCTTTAATAATTCCAGTATTTCTTCATATTTCATATTAAGTACATCTATTTTTTCAAACTCTATATAATTAAAAAAAATATTAATATCACGGATATATGAATTTATTGTATTATCAGAGAGCATCTTCTCGAATTTAAGGTAATCATTAAATTCACTTATCAGTTTAATATTTTTTTTTATTTTAATCATAGCAGCAATCTTAGCAATTAAATATCATAAAGAAATAATTAAACTATTTATTTTTTACTATTATTTATATAATCTCTTGCCATCAGAATCCCTATTATACTTTTTGCATCTTTTATCTTGCCATCATAAATCCATGAAAGGCATTTATCTAAAGGTACCTTTATTATTTGTAAAAATTCATCATCGTCAGGATTGTTTTCTCTTTTTTTAAAATCTAATGCAATAAAAAGATGCAATAGCTCATTGGAGAATCCAGGTGTTGTTAAAAATGAGGTAAGATGCATAAGTTTTCCACCTATTGCACCGACTTCTTCCTGCAGTTCTCTTTCTGCACATTTCACAGGCAGCTCGTCTTTGTCAAGCTTGCCTGCAGGTATTTCAATCAGGACTTCTTCAACAGGATATCTGTATTGCCTTATTAAAATTATCTCATTATTTTCATTAACAGGTACGACTGCTACAGCCCCGGGATGACAGACTTTTTCTCTTGTGGCTTTCTTATCATTCGGGAGTAAAATTTCATCAAAATATACCTTTATTATTTTTCCACTGAAAACAGCCTTTGAATTTATTTTTTTTTCTATCAGTTTTTCATCACTATTTAATTCTGTTTTGTAGTCCAAAATATTACCTTTCTCCAAAAATACAGATTTCTATTATTAGTTTTGCAAGTTTTATTAATTCATTGAATGATATATATTCATCAACGGAATGACAATTTTCAAAACCTGAAGCCAGGTTGATTGCAATTTTATTTTTTGCATTAAAATTATTTGTATCACTTCCTCCTCCTGTAGGCCTCAATCTGGGCTTTATTCCAATTTTTTCAATTGCTCTTTTTGCAGTCTTGACAGCAATATTATTCTCATCAAAACTATATCCGTCATATTCCCTTGATATTTCGTATTCAAGCTTTGCTTTATATTCATCAGTTGCTTTTCTGAAATTATCAACTATTTCCTTTGTTACCTTTTCAAGTTTTTCTTCATGCATGCTCCTTGCTTCAATATTGACAATTGTTGTTTCCGGAACAACATTTGTTTCTATTCCCCCTTTTATTTTACCTATATTGCATGTTGTTTCTTCGTCTATTCTTCCTGAAGAGGTGTTGCATATTGCAAAGGCAGCTGCTTTTATTGAATTAATACCTTTTTCAGGGCTGACGCCCGCATGGGAAGCTTTACCTATTACTTTGATGTCAATTCTATTATGAAAAGGAGCTTTATTTATAACTGTGCCTATGTCGCCGTCTGCATCAAAAACAAATCCTACATCAGCTTCAATATTATTCATGTCTATATGCTTTGAACCAAGTAATCCGGTTTCCTCTCCGACAGTTAGTATAATGTAAATTATACCTGTCTGCAGCTCAAATTCATTTATTACTTTTATTGCTTCAATAATTGCAGCAATAGCAGCTTTGTCGTCAGCACCCAGTATGTCTTTACCTGTTTTATTTTTTATCAACATATCATCTGACATAAAAGGGACTATTTTATCTTCAACTGAAACTGTATCCATATGCGCACTAAGAAAAATAGGCTGATTATTTTTTATGAATTTAGGCGTAAATTTAGCGATAATATTTCCTGTCTGGCCACCTATTTTTTTGCCCGTATCATCAACTGACACCTGAAGTCCGGTTTTTTTCAATTCTTCTTCCAGGTAAACAGCAAGCATACCTTCTTTTTTTGTCGGACTTTTAATAGATAATATTTTAAAGAATTCATTTAACAGTCTTTTCTCATTTATTTTATACATTTATATTGAGCGACCTTTCACTATTTTTTTCATCCTGTAAATAATATAAAAAACTATCCCAAGCAACAATAATATGAAAGATATTATAAGTGATGTTATTAACATTTTTATAAAAAAATCATAAAAAAAGTTTAATGGCAGCAGCGTAATAAGCAGAGAGCCCTCGGGGAAAGCCCAGTTTCCCTGCGGGAAGAAAATATAATGGAATTTTTCAAATAGAATAATAAAATAATTGCTGAAAAAATATAATAATAAAATAATAAAAATCACTATACATGAAGAGAATATAAAAATATAAGAAATGTTTTTTAAAAAAAGTAAATAATTTTTTTGAATAATTAAAATAATACAAATAATAAAAAGCAATGTGCTAATATAAAAAGCAGTTAAAAATTTTTGCACCAGAGTTCTTACATCATAAAGATGGCTTATTTCATTTAAGGTAAAGAAAGGCAATTTTGATTTTAATTTAAATTCTTCAATATTATCCCCATTTTTCAATAAACCTATGATTCCCTTTGTAAGTTTTACCGCTTCATCTTTTTCAATAATGCTGAAAACATTATTATTATCATATAAATCCATATATGTTTCGATATCATAAATATATGCCTGAAGAGGAGATAAAAAAATTATGATAAGTATACATATAGCGCTGATTACTGCTATTGTTTTTCTTATAGATTTATTTCTTATTATTTCAATCATTAATTATTTTTTAAATGCTGTTAAAGTGTTTGTAAATGATACTCAGAGTGAAGTTAATATTTTGATTGCTTATTTTTTATAGCAGCTTCTATAAAACTTTTAAATAAAGGGTGAGGTTTGTCTGGTCTGGATTTGAATTCAGGGTGAAACTGTACCCCTACAAACCACGGATGTCCTTCTATTTCAACTATTTCTGCAAGATTTTTTTCATCATATATGCCTGAGACTATCATCCCTTTATTTTTTAATGCCTGAATATAATCATTGTTTAATTCGTATCTGTGCCTGTGCCTTTCAGAAATCAATTTAGTACCATAAGCATTAAAAGCTTTTGTATTTTTTATCAATCTGCAGGGGTATTTGCCAAGCCTCATCGTACCGCCTAAATTTCCAATATTTTTTTGTTCTGGTATTATGTCAATAACTGGATTTTTTGTTTCCAAATCAAATTCTGAGCTGTTTGAATCTTTAAGGTTAAGAACATCTCTGCAAAATTCTATAACTGCACATTGCATTCCCAAACAGATTCCAAAAAAAGGTATTTTATTTTCCCTTGCATGTTTTATTGCATTAACTTTTCCATTGATTCCCCTAACTCCGAAACCGCCGGGTACAAGTATGCCGTCTATATCTTTGAAAATTGCATTCATATCAGTATTTTCATCAATTATTTCAGAATTTATCCATTTGATTTCAACATTGGATTTGAAAAAATAACCACCATGATAAAGGGATTCTATTATACTCAGATAAGCATCTTTAAGATTGGTATATTTTCCTACTATCCCTATAGTTACAGTATCCTCCAGATTATTTATTGTCTTGACTAATTTTACCCATGAGGATAATTTTGCATCATCACATTTAAGTCTTAGTTTTGATATCACTATTTCATCAAGGTTCTCTTCCTTAAGATTTAAAGGAATTTCGTAAAGGTGCTTTGCATCAATAGCATTGATTATTGCTTCTTTTTCAATGTCGCAGAAAAGGCTTATTTTTGCTTTTATGCTTTCATTTATTTTGATCTCGCTTCGGCAGATGATTATATCAGGCTGTATCCCTATGCTCCTGAGTTCTTTTACGCTGTGCTGAGTGGGTTTTGTTTTTAGCTCATCACTTGTTTTCAGGTAAGGCACGTATGTTACATGTATGTACAGAACATTTTCTTTTCCTATATCTTTTTTAAATTGCCTGATGGCTTCAAGGAAAGGTAAGCTCTCAATATCTCCTACAGTACCTCCTATTTCAGTTAAGACTACGTCTGATTTCTTTGCGGTAATTGTTTTCCTTATGCTGCTTTTTATCTCATCCGTTATATGGGGTATTACCTGAACCGTATTACCAAGAAAATCTCCCCTTCTTTCTTTTTCAATAACTGCACCATATATTTTTCCTGAAGTGAAGTTATTGTATTTAGACAGACTTTCATCAATAAATCTTTCATAATGACCAAGATCGAGGTCTGTTTCACCGCCGTCATCAGTGACAAAAACTTCTCCATGCTGAAAAGGATTCATAGTTCCTGGATCAATGTTTATATACGGGTCGAATTTTTGTATGGTAACTTTCAGGCCTCTTGATTTTAAGAGCCTTCCAAGCGAAGCTGCGCAAATACCTTTGCCTAAAGATGAAAGTACGCCGCCAGTTATAAAAATAAATTTAGTACTCAAATTTAAAATGCCTCCCTTATCTTTTTCTTGCTTAGCCTACTCTGATTTAAAAGTTCATTTGCATGCATTAGTGATAAATCACTTTGCTTGGTTCCGCTCATCATCCTTGATATTTCAGGAGCTTTATCTTTTTCATCAAGAGTATTGATTTTAATTTTTGTTTTACCTTTATCAATATATTTTTC
>JAQVJB010000015.1 GCA_028695395.1 Actinomycetota bacterium
GTGCAATTATCTCAATATCGGGTTCCAGGCTTCTTATGCCCACATCAAATCTTACCTGATTATTTCCCTTTGCCGTACATCCATGTGCTATTTTGCCTGCATTCTCTTTTTTGGCAAACTCTACAAGTTTCTTTGCAATAAGAGGTCTTGCTATTGCAGTTGCAAGTGAATATTGCTTTTCATACCTGGAATTAGCTTTCAATGCTAAAAAAACATAATCTTTAATAAACTCTTCCCTTACATCGATGATATAAGCTTTTTTCGCTCCCGTATCTATTGCTCTTTTGTAAGCATCTTCAAGATCCTCGGGTTGTCCGAGATTTATCAAAACAGCAATAATTTCCACATCATAATTCTCCTGAAGCCATTTTATGGCTACAGTAGTATCAAGGCCTCCTGAATATGCTAATATCATTTTTTCTGTCATTTGAACTCCTTTAAAATTAATATAATTAAATTTTTAAAATTTCTCTATCATATCTATGAGCTTTTCTGAACTTTTTATGTTTTCAAGTATACAGATTATGGTATCATCTCCTGCAACTGTTCCAAGTACTTCTGAAAAATTCATCTGGTCAAGTACTGCTGCAACCCCTTGTGCTTCACCGGGATAGGTTTTAATCACAATAATATTCCCTGCATGCCTGGCAGATATAATACTTTCTCTTGCCTTGGAAATAAATTTATCCATACTTATTGTTTTTCTTTCCTGTATTATATTATTGTCCAAAACAAAAAATTCTTCACCTAGCAGATTTCTTTTTTTTACTATCCTTATATCTTTTAAATCCCTTGAGACTGTAGATTGCGCAATATTATATCCTAATAGCCTGAGCTCTTTTATGAGCATCTCCTGGGAAGATATTTTCTTGGTGTTTATTATATTTACTATGTCTTTTAGTCTTTTTTTATTTCCCATTTTTTTATTTTAATTGTTTAAAAACAATATTTATATTTTACTTATAATATAGATATCTTAATAAGCCTTTCTGTGCATGAAGCCTGTTTTCTGCCTGCTCCCACACTATAGAGTGGTTACTGTCAAGAATTTCTGAAGTTATCTCCATTTCCCTATGGGCTGGAAGACAATGCATGATTTTTATATCATTTTTGGCATTTTTTAAAAGATTTCCATTTACCTGATAAGGTTTCATCATTTCTATTTTCTCTTTATCTTCTTCCTGGCCCATGCTTATCCAGGCATCCGTATAAATAACATCAGCCCCGAAAGCTGCTTTTAAAGGATCATTTTCAATAAAGATAGTGTTTTTGTTTTCTGCTGTTTCTTTTGCAAGATAATCCATAAGAGAATCTTCTATCTTAAGCAATCCCGGACAGCAAACAGTAATGTCTATCCCGAGCTTTGTAAATCCAATAAGCAAACTGTTTGAAACATTATTAGGATCACCGAAATATACAAATTTCAGATTTTTTTTAAATAATAGCTTTTTTTCCATCAGAGTCTGCAGGTCTGCAAGTATCTGGCAGGGATGAAAACTGTCTGTCAGTGCATTTATTACAGGGATACTGCACTTATCAGACACTTCCTCAATTGTTTCCTGCTTAAAAGTCCTGATGACAATACCGTCTAAGTATGCTTCAAAAATCTTTGCAGTGTCTGCATAAGTCTCCCCTCTGCCCAGCTGCAGATTTTTTGAATCAAGTACCAGGCAATGACCCCCAAGCTGATTAATGCCTACCTCAAAAGAAACCCTTGTCCTGGTCGATGGCTTATCAAATAGCAGAGCTATATTTTTATCTTTTAAAATATTTTTATATTTTCCCGGGTCTGTTTTTATTTCCTTTGCCATATCAAGAATGGTAAGGATTTCTTTTTTTGAATAATCTTTCAATGTAAGGAAATCTTTTTTTATGTTATCTTTCATTTTTTATTTCCCCTTTTATGTACCTGTCTAAAAAGTTTATAAGAATATCAATATCTTTTTCATTTATGACAAGAGAAGGTAAAAATCTTATTGTCGTTTCTGATAACTTATTTAATACTAAACCGTTTTCTAAAGCATTCTTCATCAATTCTGATGCAATAGGTTTTTTAAATTCAATTGCAAGCATAAGGCCCAAACCTCTTATCTCAAGCACAATATCATATTTTGACTTCAGGATATTTAATCGGGAAGCCAGATACTTTCCAAGCTTTTCTGCCCTGCCTGCCAGATCATTATCAAGCATATATTTGATAACTGCTATTCCGGCAGAACATGAGGCGGCATTTCCACCAAATGTTGAACCATGGGTACCCGGAGTAAAAACTGAACATATTTTATCTGTCGATATGATTGCTCCTATCGGCATGCCTCCCCCGAGGCTTTTTGCTACGACCACTATATCCGGGACAATATCATATTGTTGGTAGGCAAAAATAGAACCGGTCCTTGAAAAACCTGTCTGAATCTCATCTATTATCAGCAAGAGTTCATTGTCTTCACAGATTTTTTTTAGTTCTCTTATAAATTCTTTTTTGCATACATTTATACCGCCCTCTCCCTGTATCAACTCTATTATGACAGCACAAGTATTATCATCTATTTGTTTTTTAACTGAACCTATATCATTTATATCAGCATATTTGAAACCGCTTAATAATGGTTCAAACATATTTTGTTTTTTTGCCTGTGCGGTTGCTGCAAGCGCACCAAGAGTTCTCCCGTGAAAAGAGTTATTAAAAGTAATTATTTCATATCTTCTTTTACCGTATTTATCTGTAGAATACTTTCTTGCAAGCTTAATTGCTCCTTCTACTGCTTCAGCACCACTGTTTGAAAAAAACACTTTTTCTCCGAAACCAGATATATGGCAAAGCTTTTCTGCAAGTTCTACCTGTGGAATATTATAAAAAATATTAGAAGGCTGGATTATTTTATTTATCTGTTCCTGCAAAGTTTTTATTACTGCCGGATTTGAATGCCCGACATTCAAACAGCCATAGCCTGAAGTAAAATCCGTATATTTTTTTCCTTCAACATCCCAGAGATACTGCATTTCCGCTTTACAGAAAACAATATCCATCCTTGAATAAGTGTGCATTAAAAATTTTGCACCTTTTTGTATTAAATCTTCATTTAAAAGAACATTTTTATTTTTTTCTTGCATAAGAGATTGCCTTTCAAATCTATTTATTTATCTTTTACTATCATTGTACCGATCCCTTTATCGGTAAAGATTTCAATTAATATCGAATGAGGATGATTTCCATTAAGTATATGAGTTCTTTCAACCCCGTTATTCAAAGCATCTATGCATGCTCTGACTTTCGGAATCATCCCTTTGCTTATAACATTTTCTTTTATTAATTTATTTGCACCGTTTATTGATAATCTTGACACAAGTCTTTCAGAATCGTTTTCGCTTATCTTTATTCCATCGACATCCGTAAGAAGTATCATTTTTTTTGCTTTTAATTTTGAACCTATCTCAGAAGCACATGTGTCCGCATTAATATTATAAATATTCCCATATTTATCCGAACCTAGAGTAGCAATAACCGGAACATAATCATTAACTAGCAATTTATTAATAAAATCTGCGTCAATATCAGTTATCTCTCCGACAAATCCCAGCTCGACATCTTTACCGTCCTTCTTAAACTGCTTTTTTCTGCATTCTATAAAACTTGCGTCATTGCCTGAAACACCTACTGCTATCTTTCCATGTTTGTTTAGAAAAGATACAATCTTAGAATTTATTTCCCCCAAAAGGACCATTTTTACCACTTCTATTGACTTTTCATCTGTTATCCTCAAACCTTCGCAGAATTTTACTTCTATATTTTTTTCCTGCATCAACCTGGTTATCTGTTTGCCTCCGCCATGAAGCAATATTACCTTTATGCCTACATATTTCATCAGAACTATATCGTTGAGAACATTGCCCAGGCCGGCATCATCCTCCATTATTGCTCCGCCAAGCTTGACTATGACTATTTTATTAAAATAATCTTTTATATATGGCAGAGCTTCAAGCAATGTTTCAACTTTATTCTGATAAAAAACATTATTTATATTTTCATTATCACAATATTGATCTATTATCATCAGTACCTCTCACATAGTTTAATAATCTAATTAAAAATATTAAAAAATTAATTAGAAATACCTTGCATGTCCAGACCTTCTGTTTCATTTAAGCCAAACATAAGATTCATATTCTGGACAGCCTGTCCCGCAGCTCCTTTTAATATATTATCTATAGCGCTGAATATTTTTATAGCAGATGTCCTGCAATCAATTAAAAAACTTATATGCATTGAATTAGTTCCTGAAACATTGCTTATTTTAGGAATATCATCATCTATCAGTTTAATAAAAGCTTCATTTCTATAAAAATTATTAAAAGAATCATTTATTTTATCTTTTAATTCTTTTATCTCACCTATATTCACCCCATTAAGATATATCGATGTAAATATTCCTCTATTGATAGGAAGAAGATGTGGTGTAAAACTTATTTTATTTTCGCTCCCGGATATCTTACTAAGCTCCTGTTCTATTTCAGGGATATGCCTATGCTTTAACGGCGAATATGCGAAAAAATTATCTGCTATATTTAAAAAAAGATATTCATCTTTTAATTTTCTTCCAGCACCGCTTACACCTGATTTGGAATCAATCGTTATTGAATTAAACTTTAAGGATTTTAAATCGATTATCGGAGCAAGAGCCAGTATTATCGATGTCGGATAACAACCTGGATTTGCTAAATAATCAGCATTTTTTATTGCTTCTTTATTTAATTCAGGCAGTCCGTAAACAAACTTGGGGAGCATTTCTTTAAGAATATGTTTTTCCCCATACCATTCTTCATAATCATCTGCATTGTTTAATCTGAAATCAGAGCCAATGTCTATGATTTTTCCATTATAACCATTTTCCATAAGATATTTTGTATATTCCATTGACTTGCCGGGAGGAAGGCATAAAAAGATTAAATCCGAGTCCTGTATGTCTGATTTGGAAAAAAAACTTTTAAAATATATTTTCTTGTTATTTTTAAGACTTAATATGTTTTTAAAGGCCTTACTTATTTCTTTTCCTTCATAAGTTCTTGATAGTGCTGAAATGATTTTGGAATGCTTGTGTCTGTCCAGTATCTTTATAAGCTCAATACCTGTTATTCCAGATGCCCCCGCAATAGATATCTTAATTTCTTTCATTTTTAAATCCGGTTTTTAAATTTATAATTTAGATGCATATTATACATATATTAAGGATATTATGCAATTATAATTATAGATTAATTTTTTTTAATATTTGCTTTAAAATATTAATTGTTCTTTTATGAATATATTTAAAAAAATAATAAAAATTAAAGATGGTATTATTAATACTGGCAATTATTTTTTTTATACTGGCAGTACTGGCAGGTATCTTCGGACTGAGGAGAGTTGCTTCAGCAAGCTGTCTTGTATCAAGAATATTATTTTTCCTTCTTGTTGCAGGTTTTGTTATCAGTATTGTCCTCTATATATTTAATTTATTCTTTAAATTCATGTAATAAAATCTATTTGCAAAATATGTTTATTAATATGGAAAGTAAATTAAGATCATTAAGAGAAAAGATGGTAGAAACTCAAATTATTGCAAGAGGAATCAAAGATAAAAAAGTCATTGAAGCATTAAGAAAAGTTCCCAGGCATTGTTTTGTTGGTCCTGAAAGCTATGAAGCTGCTTATGGTGATTTTCCTTTATCAATAGGTTTTTCCCAAACAATTTCACAGCCCTATATAGTTGCACTTATGACAGAGCTTTTAGAAATCAAGGATTCTGACAGAGTCCTTGAAATAGGCACAGGTTCCGGTTATCAGACAGCAATACTGGCTGAAATTGCAATTGAAGTTTTTACGGTTGAATTCATAGAAGAACTTTCAAAAAAATCAGAATCCATGCTTGGAAAATTGGGATATACTAATATAAATTTTAAAGTCGGTGACGGTTACGGCGGATGGCCTGAATTTTCACCATATAATAAAATAATAGTTACGGCAGCACCTGTAAGTATTCCTGAAAAATTAAAAGAGCAGCTTTCGGAAAATGGTAAAATTATAATACCTGTTGGTGCAAACATTTTTAATCAATGCCTAATTAGATTGACTAAATCAAAAGATAGGTTCATAAATGAAGAAATTTGCGGAGTATCGTTTGTTCCTATGGTAAAAGAGTAATTTTTTTGATATAAGAAATATGAAATTAAAAAATGACATTAAAATCGCAATGTGCCAGATGATGATAGCTGATGATAAAAGCATTAATCTGGAAAAAGCTGAAAAAGCATTGCATAAAGCATCGCTGCAGGGATGCGACATAGCCATACTACCAGAAATGTTTAACTGCCCTTATGATAATAAATTCTTTCACGAACATGCCGAAGAATATCCTGGCCAAACTACAAAAATGCTTTCAGATGCCGCCAAAAAGGAAGGAATATATATAATAGGAGGCTCAATACCCGAAAAAAAAGATAAAAATTATTTTAATGCCAGTTTCTCTTTTGACAGAGAAGGTTTGCTTCTGGGCATACATAGAAAGATACACTTATTTGATATAAACATTAAAGGTAAAATACAATTCAGTGAAAGCAAAACATTTACACCGGGTAAGGAAATAACTGCATTTGATACAGAATTCTGTACAACAGGAGTAGCTATTTGCTATGATATGCGCTTTCCTGAACTTATAAGAAGCATGTCTTTGCTTGGTGCAAAAATAATATTTGTTCCTGCTGCTTTTAATATGATTACTGGCCCGGCACATTGGCATATAACTAATAGGTGCAGGGCTCTTGATAACCAGGTTTATTTCGTGAGCGTATCGCCTGCAAGAAATGAAAAAAGCAAATATATTGCTTATGGACATTCGATGGTTACTGACCCCTGGGGCCAGACAGTTGTCGAAGCTGATGAAAAAGAATCGATTATTTTTGCTAGTATTTCAATGGATTATATTGAAAAAATAAGAGAAGAGCTGCCGCTGCTAAAACATAGAAGGCCGGATATATATGTTGAAAAGTAATGAATATAAAAAACAAAGCATACTTTTTTACTGATATCAGCCTCTTTTCTACTGATCCCTTAGTATTGCTTTAAATTTTTTTGAAAGTTTTCCAGATATTTTTTTTATCAATAATTCAATATCTTTTTCATTTAAAGTCTTATCTATGGCATTGAATTCTAATGAGAAAGCAAGACTTTTTTTATTATCTTCAAGCTGCTTGCCCCTATACAGATCAAATAGCCTTATGTTCTGCAGATTCCTGCCCGCGGAAAGAATTATTTCATTCTCAATATCCTGGCATTTTACTTCTTCGTCAACAATAAATGCCATATCTATATTAACAGGCGGGAAAGAAGAAATCTGCCTGAATTCCTTTTCTTTACTGATGTTATCAATGAAGATATCAAGGTCTATCTCTGCTAGATAAATGTCCTGTTTTATGTCTAAGGTGTTAATGATTTTTGGATGCAGCTTCCCTATCACTCCTAATTTTTTATTTTTTAGCATTATGTCTCCGCTTATAGATGGGTGAAAGAAACAATACTCATGCTCTCTTACCAAAAAATCATTTCTCTCATAAAATATATCCAACAATGATTCTGCAAGTCCTTTTATGTCAAAATAATCGAAATATTTTTCCTGCATGTCCCAGCTTTTTAATGACGATTTCCCTGATAGTAAGATGCCCAATGTATTTTTTTCAATGCTTTTCTTCTTTTCATCTATTTTTACTGATTTAAAGACTTTGGATATTTCAAATATCGCAATATTGTTTAATTTTTTAAAAATATTATCTTTTGCATTTCTTACAAGCGACTGTATTAAAGAAGTCCTCATTATTTCAAAATCTTCATTTAGAGGATTTATTATTTTTACATAATCCTTATAATCATTTTCTTTATCAAGATAAAACATAAGAAGATCTTTTTTGCCAATAAAAGAATAATTAATCACTTCATTTAGCCCCATACCGTTAAGGATATTCCTGATTTTCCTTACTAATTTCTGCTCATCAGTATATCTCCCCTGCTTTGCAACAGTTCTAGGTGTCTGCACTGGTATATTATCAAAACCATATATCCTTGCTACTTCTTCAATTAAATCAACTTCTCTTTCGATGTCTTCAAACCTGAAAGAAGGTACTTCTACTGTTATTATTTCCTTGCCCATATTGTTTTCGAATCCAAGAAGATTAAGTATTTCGGAAATTTTTTCTGCAGTTATGCCTGTTCCCAGAAAATCATTTAATCTTTTTACCCTTAGATCTATGCTTCTTCTTCTTTTTGCATTTAAATAATTATCATAGAATGTATTCTCACTTTTTATATTGCAAATCTTGCAAAGAAGTTCTTCAAACCTGCCGATTGCATTAATTGTATTTTCAGGATCTAGCTTCTTTTCAAACCTATTTGATGCTTCACTTCTAAATCCCATTTTTTTTGATGTCTTCATTATTGAAACACCATTAAAGTTGGCAGATTCAAGTAGTATTTCTTTTGTTTCTTCATTTATTTCGGTATCTTTTCCGCCCATAATCCCTGCCAGTGCGACCGGGCCCTTTTCATCAGCGATAACCAGGTCATTTTCATCCAGGATCTTTTCAGATCCGTCTATTAATAGCAACTTCTCTTCTTTTTTTGCTTTTCTTATTATGATTTTTCTTGAATATAATTTATTTAAATCAAATGCATGAAGAGGCTGTCCAGATTCAAGCATTACATAATTAGTGAGGTCAACCAATAAACCCACAGATCTTATATCGCATTGCATTAATCTGTTTTTCATCCATAAAGGAGTGTCTGGATAATCATTACTTTTAAATATTTTTGCTGAGTACCTGGGGCATAAATCATAATCCCTGATATCAATAATAAGTTTTTCATCTTTATTTACAATATATCTGGAAACATAGTCCTGTTTTTTTAACTTGAGGCCGGTTAATGCAGATATTTCTCTGGCTATCCCAGCCACACTTAGGCAATCAGGCCTATTAGGAGTTATTTCCAATTCAAAGACCCAGTCATCAAGCCCTGCCTGGCTGGCAAAATCCTCCCCTATTTTAAAACTATCATTAAGTATCATTATTCCGTCAGATTCATCAGAAATTCCCAGCTCTTTTTCAGAGCACATCATTCCTTCCGAAAAAATCCCTCTTATTTTGCTCTTTTTAATTACAAAATCCTGTATCTTTGCACCTTCAAGAGCAACAACAACAATATCATTGTCTTTAAAATTTTTAGCACCGCATACTATATTTAATAGATTCTTTCCTATGTCGACATTGCATAATGAAAGCTTGTCAGCATTAGGGTGTTTTTCATAACTTAATATCCTGCCGATAATAAGATTCTTAAAATTTTCCCCCAGGTAATAAACCTTTTTTACTTCCGTCCCTGACATGGTAAGTTTTTCAGCAATTTCTGCAGGGGAAATATTTTCAAGATTTTCTATGAATTCCTTTAACCAGTTATAAGTAATTTTCAATTTATTCAGACTCCCTTTGATTTAAAATTGATTTAAAAATCTTAAATCATTTTCAAAAAACATTCTCAAATCATTTATTCCATATTTCAGCATAGCGATTCTTTCAATTCCTATGCCAAATGCAAAGCCATTTACTTCTTCTGGATTATAATCAACAAATTTATACAGATTAGGATCAACCATTCCTGCACCCAATATTTCAAGCCACCCGCTATAGCTGCATATCCTGCACCCTGAACCCTTACACATATTACAGGATACGTCTACTTCTGCGCTTGGTTCAGTAAAAGGAAAATAATGGGGACGGAAACGTATTTTTCTATCCCTGCCGAAAATAGCATGCACAAAAGTTTCAAGTGTCCATTTAAAATTACCAAAATTAATATCTTTATCTACTGCAAGGCCTTCTATCTGGGTAAACATAGGAGTATGTGTTACATCATAATCTTTTCTATATGTTTTGCCAGGAGCTATGACATAAACTGGTGGTTTGTGCTTTTCCATATATCTTATCTGCACAGGAGAAGTGTGAGTCCTTAAAAGTATATTTTCATCTATAAAAAAAGTATCGTGAAGGGATCTTGCCGGGTGATCAGGCGGGTGATTAAGAGCTTCAAAATTATAATAATCAGTCTCAATTTCCGGTCCTTCCGCAATTTCATATCCGAGTCCAATAAAAAACTCTTCTATCTCTTCTATTATCTGATTAAGTATATTTTTTGAACCAGTCTTTATTTTTCTGCCAGGAAGAGAAATATCATATTTTTCATTTCTTAATTTTTTATCAAATTCAAGAAGAGAAATCTCTTCTTTTAAGGCAGAGAGCCTCTCGCTGATCTTTCTCCGCATATCATTTATTGTTTTCCCGGCAATAGGTTTAAATTCATTTGACAGAGTCCCCATGTTTTTGAGATATTCTGATACCAGGCTTTTTTTACCCAGAAACCTATTTTCAATATTTTCCAGTCCTGATAAAGTCTCCACTTTCTTGACTGCTGATTTAAAATCTTCAAATTCTTTATCAAGTATATTTTTTAAATCATCTATATTTTCTTTCATCATAATAAAAATTAACCATGACCTTGCATCGGAAATAATAAATTAAAATATAATAATTTTTATAAACAATAAGATATTGATTATTTCCCAGAAAAGCTATGCTGTAAGCTGGGCTTTTGCAGTATCAACAAGTTTTTTAAACGCGGCTTCATCATTGACTGCAATATCTGAAAGCATCTTTCTATTTATATCGACATTGGCTTTCTTTAATCCATTTATAAATGCATTATATGAAAGACCGTTGGATCTTGCAGCAATATTTATTCTTGCAATCCACAATCTCCTGAAATCCCTCTTCTTATTTTTCCTGTCTATATAGTTAAAGCTTAATGATTTCATTAACTGTTCTTTTGCAATCCTGTAAGCACTGCCTCTCAGCCCATAATATCCTTTTGTCTGTTCAAGGACTTTCTTATGTCTTTGCTTTTTTATAACTCCTCTTTTTATTCTCGCCATTATGACACCTTCTTTAAAAACATTTACTTAAATTTAATAATAGTTCGTAATTATATCCCAAGTAATTTTTTTACTCTTTTTTTATCTCCTTGATAAAGTTCCTGAGGCTGACTCAATCTTCTTTTTCTTTCTGCGCTTTTTTTAGTCAGTATATGGCTCTTATAGGCTTTTACCCTCATTACCTTACCGCTGCCGGTTACTCTGAATCTTTTAGCTGCTGCCTTATTTGTTTTTATTTTTGGCATTACTATTCCTCCATTCAATAATTATCCGAATTTATCAGAAATATTCTAAAAATTAATAATTTTAATATTTTCTTAAGAAACCTTATAAAGGATTAAGGACCATAGTAATATTGAAACCTTCAAGTTTGGGAGCCTGTTCAAGAACGAATTTCCCATCCAGATCCTCTATTATCTTTGCTGCAAGCTTTTCTCCTATTTCCTTGTGGATTATTTCTCTTCCCCTGAAATTGATACTTATCTTTACTTTATGCCCTTCTTTTAAGAATTTCTCAATATATTTTTCCTTAATACTGAAATCATTTTTGTCTATCTTAGGCCTTATCTTGATTTCCTTAACAGTTATCTGGGATTGTTTTTTCTTTCTTTCCTTCTCGCTTATTTCCAGCTTGTATTTATACTTCCCATAATCCATTATCCTGCACACAGGAGGATCAGCATCTGGAGCAACTTCTACAAGGTCAAGATCTGCTTCATTTGCCAGCATCAAAGCTTTTTCAGTAGTCACTATGCCTATTTGCTCTCCTTCTTCAGAAATAAGTCTTACCTTCGGTACCCTTATCTGTTCATTTATACGTATTCTCTTAATTATCTAACCTTCCCTCCACTATATTTTAAATAAAAAAATAGACAGCAAAAACCATCTACTGTCTATTCTAAAATTTATAACCAATAAGCTGACAATCTGCCGCTGTATGGTGAGAAATAGATGATTTCTACTTTAATTTAAAATATTTAATAATATATTTTTATTTAAAAATGGATTATACAAATATTTTAGATATTTGTCTAATAAAAAATCAGGATACCTTTTAAAAGGGTATCCTGATTAAATTTCAAATTAATTTAAATGACTACTATTTCAGCCTGCCACCCTCTGACCTGATTCTGTATAATGGTCATATTCTTCCTCCCATGCTTTATCTGCATAGCATTTCCAGGCAGCAGCATAATCATCAAGCGGTTTAGCCAATGTAGTTATTATTGTCTCTGCACCTTCATGTGTAGGATGAGCTCCTCCTTCTTTAACAATATCTCTCAGCATCTGAGGATTATCAATAATTGTACACGGCCTTAACAGATTGTCTGAATAAGGCTGCCTTTTCCTGAATGCCATAAAGAAAGGTGAAGTTATTATCTCTTCAAGACTCTTTTCCTTGATATTGTCAGCTGCAAAATGAACAAATACACAAGGTTCTACATCTCCGTTTACATTAATATGAAGATAATTCTTGCCGCCTGCCATACATCCATTGACAAGATTTCCGTCATTCCAGAAATCCGCAACTACCATATGCTTGGTTTTCCTTATTTCAAGTATTCTTTTTCTTCTATAATCTCTCTGCTCAGGTGTAGGCATTAAATCCATATTAGGTTCTTTGCCGATAGGGATATAATTAAAATACCATCCCACAAAAACACCTTTTTCTACAAGCATGTCTACAAATTCCTCGCTCACTATAATCTCATTATTTTCTCTTGTGGCAGTTATGGAGAATCCGTATATAACACCATGTTTTCTCAAAACATCATAGGCATTCATTATCTTGTCCCATGCACCCTCGCCTCTTCTTGCATCGGTTGCTTCCTTAAAACCTTCAAGACTGATACACGGAACTGCATTGCCTAGCTTTGCCAGTTTTTCAGCTACTTCATCATTTATATGCTGTCCGTTTGTATATATCTGGAAAAAGGAATCATTATGCCTTTCAAGAAAATCATAAAGATGATCCCACATAAAAGGTTCTCCGCCGGTTATTACAAAAAAGTATATTCCTATCGCATTTGCTTCATCGATTATCCTATTGCAAACATCATAAGGAAGATCATTCTTTTTTGAATACTGCCATGCATAGCAGCCATAACACCTTAAATTACAAATCATAGTAGGACTTATAACAAGATGATTAGGGGGGTTTATGCCATATTTTTTAGCAAAAGCAGCTCTTTTAGGCTGTCCTTGTATCATGGCATTGTTTACAAGATTCATTATTATTTTTTCCCTTGCCTGCGGGGATACTTCAGCAACCTTTCTTTTCAAATTGACAAGAAGATTTTCCATAAAATCTCTTTCTTCCTGTTTTTTCAACTTGTACATCCTGCCTCTTACAATACTCAGCCATCTCTCATCTGATATCCTGGGAAGTATCTTGAGCGCACCCTTTATTGCTGTAGTAGTTGATTTAAGCCTGATTTTCTCCTTTAATGTCATTTTTCACCTCAATAGTTAAAAAATAAATAAAAAATATAAGTCCTATAAATAAATTACAAACGGATTATACCATTTTTTTTAAAAAAATTAATTATGCATATATGATTATTAGACAATAATTTTAAAAAGAAGTTTCTTTTTTATTAATATTATCTTCAATCATATATATCAGTTCTTTCAATTCAATACCTCTTAAATCACCTCCTGATTTTTTTCTTAAAGAAATAGTTCCTGATTCTTTTTCTTTTTCTCCTATTATTATCATAGCAGGTATTTTCGCAAGTTCAGCATTTCTTATCTTTTTATCAAGAGATTCCACCCTGCTATCGATTTCTGTCCTTAATCCCTCCTCTCTTAATTTATTGAATATCCGCTCTGCATATTCGGAAACCTTATCTGATATGGGTAAGACAATTACCTGTACCGGTGCAAGCCATAAAGGCAGGTTCCCTGAATAATTTTCAATGAGTATGCCAATGAACCGCTCAAGGCTGCCCAAAACAACCCGATGAAGCATTATGGGCCTATGTTTTTGATTATCTTCTCCCATATAATACAGGTCAAAAAGTTCCGGCATGGCAAAATCAAGCTGTATCGTTGCGCACTGCCATGTTCTGTCAAGAGCATCTTTTATATGAAAATCTATTTTAGGGCCATAAAAAGCTCCATCCCCGGGATTTATTTTATAATCCAGTCCGTTTTCTTTCATAGCTTTTTCAAGCTGAAGCTCTGCTTCATCCCACATTTCATCCGTACCTATTCTATCTTCAGGACGAGTTGAAAGTTCCAGATGATAATCCTTAAAACCGAATATTTCATAAATATCATTGACCATCTTTATAATATTTGTTATTTCTGAACCAAGGTATTCATTAGTAGTAAATATATGCGCATCATCCTGCGTAAAGTTTCTCACACGGAAAAGACCATGAAGGACTCCTGATTTTTCATGTCTGTGGACAAGACCAAGTTCTGCATATCTCAGAGGAAATTCTTTATAAGAATGCTGATGTGTTTTGTATACAAGTATTGCACCGGGACAGTTCATCGGCTTTACGGCAAAATCAGAGTCTTCTATATTGATGAAATACATATTATCTTTATAATGATCCCAGTGTCCGGAAGTTTTCCATAATTCATTATTAAGGATAATCGGCGTTTGTATTTCCTTGTAGCCGCTTTCAACATGTATTTCTCTCCAGTAGTCTATTACGGCATTTCTTAATATCACCCCTCTTGGATGCCAGAACGGGAAACCCGGAGCTTCATCATGGAAACTGAAAAGATCAAGATCCTTACCGATTTTCCTGTGATCACTTTGCTTTGCTCTTTCAATTCTTTCCAGATATTTTTTAAGATCCTCTTTGGAGAAGAATGCAGTTCCATATATTCTCACCAGCATCTTATTTTCTTCACTGCCTCTCCAGTAAGCACCAGCTATACTAAGCAATTTGAAAGCTTTTACTTTGCTTGTATTTGTTATATGGGGACCGGAGCAAAGGTCTACAAAATCACCTGTTCTGTATATGCTTATATTTTCATCTTTAAGTTCATTTATTATTTCTATTTTGTAAGGATTATCTCTGAAAATCTCAAGAGCTTGTTTTTTTGATATATCCTCTCTTTCAAAAACAGTGTTTGAAGAAATGATTTTTTTCATCTCATTCTCTATATTTTTCAAATCATTTAAGGATATGTCTATATCAATGTCAAAATCATAATAAAATCCATCTTTTATTGAGGGACCTATGGCAAATTTAGCTCCCGGGTATATTCTGGAAATAGCACTTGCCATTATATGTGCAGTGCTGTGGTTTAAAGTTTCAATTGTTTTTTCATCATCCTGGAATAAAACAGAAACCTCAAGGCTCTTTTCAGGAATATAATTAAGATCTACAATTCTTGCTTCAGGTTCTTCTTTTGTATTTATTTTTGCAATTACCGCTTTTTTAGCAGAAGGCTTATCCAGGTTATATAGTAATTCGTATATGGTCTCAGACCCGCTGCTTTGAGCTGTGCCTATATTTTTAAAATGGATATCAAGCATTTTACCTCTTTAATTTTCAATAATATAAATTTGTTAATATTGTAAAAGTTATTAAATAATATTAATACATGAAAATTTTAAATCAATATTTTAGCACATAAAAATCATATAAGAAATTAAATAAGCTTTAAAAGCATTTTGTAGTTATTTGGAGCGGAAGACGGGATTCGAACCCGCGACCCTCACCTTGGCAAGGTGATGCTCTACCAACTGAGCCACTTCCGCTTGAAATTTTTAGAGTCTATAAAAAACAGAATAATATATTATCTGCTAATTTTTTAATTGTCAACAATACTGATTAAGTGCTCCTACTGTTCTTTTATTGTCTCAAAAAGTTCTTTTGTCGCCTGCTTATCATAAACAACAGCACTTGCATTGCCAACCATTTCAGGCCAGGAAGGAATTGTGGTTATATCGATTTTTGAATAATTTATTTTTCCGAAAACAAATAAATATTTTGTAATATCTTTAAATTCAATATCTGTCCAGACATACCTGGTAAGATATTTAATAAAGAAAGGCATTTTAATAAATTTTTCCAGGTCAGACTGCTGTCTCATCAAAGCAATTATTATTTTAGCAGCTTCCCTTTCTCTTGCAAAAGCCCCTCCCTGCTGTCCAGGCTCGCCGCTTCTGTGCCTGTTTCTGGCAAGTGCAAGAGCTTGCTCACCATTCAGATGATGGATACCTTTTGACAGATAGCATCCTGAAAATCCATCAGCAAGATCTTCATTTACTTCAACAGTGACTCCTCCAAAAAAATCAATTAGAGGCTTAAAACCGTCAAAATCCGTAATGATATAATTATCTATTTCAAGACCTGAGAACTTTTCAATAGTCTCGATAGTAAGTTCATTTCCGCCCATAGCATGTGCGCCGTTTATTTTGCCTTCTCCATGACCAGGTATATCCACCCAGGTATCTCTGGGAATTGTAACTATAGTGCCTTCGCCGCTTTCAAGATTGAGATGCAAAATCATTATAATATCTGTTCTGCCGTTAACTCTTCCTCCGGGCCTGTCAAATGCGCTATCATCCCCCAGGATCAAAAGGTTTATTGAATTATACTTTTCATCCTCAATGCCTTTAAGATTATTTTCAGCCCCAAGATGGAAATCCGCCAGGAATTGACTGAAAAATAAAGAAGCTTTCTCAGTCTCAATATCTGCACCTATATACTTCATTACATATAAAGCATCCTCATAGACAAAACTTGTTATCATATCTGTAAAGCTTTTATTATCTTCAGGTTCTATTGAATACTCATAACCCAATATTTCAGCGTTTATACCGCTTATTTTTACATCCCGGACATCCATCTCAATAGAATTATCAAAATCATTTAATCCCTCAAGATACTTATCTGCAAACATTTCTGATTCTGATAAATCTCCCGAATCATCAACGTTTGTTATGTCAATAATAATACTTTCATTACTTTCATTACTGTTTAAAACCAGCCTTTCCCCACCATCTTTTTCATAGACAGACCAACCCTCGGGAATTTTTAAAAAATAATCTGTAAAATTTTCCGACTTGCTGAAATAAAGGCTTTTATCAATTGTAGTGGTAGTCACACTTAAGGAAGTCGAAGTGCTATCTTCTAACATTACAGAAGTAGATGTATCAGCAATCTTTACATCTTCATTCCTATATTTATTTATAAGAAAAAATGAAAGATATGCAAGAGCTGCAACAATAATGACAATAAGTACTATCAATAATATTTTTTTCATAATAAAGCACTGCTCCAGAAAATTGATTTTTTATGACAAATGTCAAAAAAGTATATAATATATCCTAACCTGATTCAATAAATTACTGACAATGATTTTTCATCTGTTACATTTATCGTATTTTCATCTGCTTCTTCAACAATTCTCAACCATATTCCTTTCTTACCAAAATCTCTGGCTTCCTCCCTGGAGCTAAAGTATATGTCTACCCTGTTGCCTTTTATTTTTCCGCCTGTGTCTTCTGCAATGAAAGTTCCCACATCTTTTATCTGGACCTCTGTACCAAGAGGTATTACTTTAGGATCGACCGCTATGACACCTTCACAGACTTCCTTGCCTGTGGCAGTAATATTATCTGTACCCTGCGCCGGATCATTTGCACTGTAGCCTGTAGCAACAAAGTAAAACCATTCAACAAGTTCGGTTTCTTTCTTATTTATGATAACAGGCTCTTTTCTGATAATTATTTTTTCATTTTCCTGTTCATATTTTGATTTTGTGAAAAACTTTAAAACATCTCCTTTATATTCCAGATACAACCATATCGAACTAAAAATAATAGCTGCAATAAGAACCCAGAATAAAAGGTTTATTACAATATTATACTTCTTCAATTTTACCCCTCTGTTAACTGTGAAAACAGTTAAAAATACTTATATTCATGCCTTATATGCATGACTTTAATAACAAAATAGCTGCTAAAACAGCCTTAAAACAAAAACATCGATAGATTATACGAATAAAAACTTAAAAATCAACCTTAAAAAAATCCCTGAATAAAAAACTATACATATGTATAGTAATTATTGTATAATCTATTGCAGAGGTGCAAAAACATATTCTTGCGCTATTCGGAGTTTATTGGAAAAAGACCGATAAATTAAAACTTAAAAAAATAATAAAGATAATGAATTTATTATATATGATTTATGCATTTATATATTTAGCTACGTGCATTTTATAATAATCATATCATTTATAAAGAGGCGTATTTAAAAAATGGCAAAGAAAACAGGATTGACGGGAAAACAGGATATTTTTTTGAAAGAAATCTATAAGTTTATATCAGAAAATAATTATCCCCCTTCGGTCAGAGAACTTGCTTCCATATCAGGATTTTCTTCCCCCAAAGGGGCAGCAGATCATTTAAACACTCTTATTAAAAAAGGATATCTCCAAAGAAATCCATCGCCAAGATCTTTAAAACTTACAGAAAAAGCTTTCTGGTATTTAAAAATGCCGAATCCTTTCAATGACAGTAGCATCCTATACCTGCCTCTTCTGGGGAGGATAGCAGCAGGAAAGCCTATTTTTGCAGAAGAAAACATAGATGAATATGTACCTATATCAAAGCAGGTAATGGGCAGAGCTGAAGGGCAATTTCTTTTAAGGGTAAATGGAGACAGCATGTCCGGGGACCATATTATGGATGGAGACATGCTTATAGTGAAAATACAGGATACTGCAGAAAACGGAGATATAGTGGCTGCGCTTTTAAATGATGAAGCTGTAGTTAAAAGATTTTATAAGCGTTCGGACGGGACAGTGGAACTGGTATCATCAAATCCCCTATATGAACCAATAGTCCTAAAGGACGGAGTAAGGATACAAGGCAAAGTAATAGCTGTTTACCGTCATATTTTTTAATTTTTAAGGATGACTCTGGCAGATATGCCTTCTTAAAAAAACTATTTTATATTTCAGGAGAGATACAAAGATGTTTTGCCATCTTCACATACATAGCGAATACAGCATACTTCAGTCCTCTATCAAGCTGGAAAATCTTGTCGAAAAGGCTGCTTTATGCAGAATGAAAAGCATTGCACTCACTGACTATTCTGTCATGCATGGAGCAGTAAATTTTTATAAAAAAACTATGCAATCAGGGATTAAACCGATAATAGGCATAGAGCTTCTGCTTTATGAAAAAGACTACCTGCCATACAACATAATACTGCTCGCTAAAGGATTTGATGGATATAAAAATCTTTGCAAAATATCAAGCTTCATCAATCTTAAAAGCAAAAATGAAAGAAAATATGTGTGTTTTGAGAATATTCAAGATATATGCAGGGATGTCATATGCATAATAGGTTATGAAAGCAATCTGATTACCAGTCTTTTAATAAAAAATAATTCAGAAGAAGCAGAAAAAATAGTAAGAAAATGGTCGGAAATATTTAAAGAAGACCTGTTTTTTGAAATCATAAGAAAAAAAAGCGATAATCCTAAGAATAAGCACATCTATGCCGCATCAGAAAAATATATAGAAAATGTTATAGAAAGTTTTGCTGAAAAAGAAAGTATCGGTATTGTGGCAGCAAATAATGTAAGTTTTCTTTCAAAAGAAGATTACCCATCATTTAAAACACTTTTAAAGATATATTCTATGTCTTCAAAAAAAACGCCCCCATTCTCTAAGAAAGATGGATTCGAAGAATATTATTTTAAGACTCCGTCAGAAATGAAAATCTTATTTAATGATCTTCCTGAAGCACTCGCAAACACAGTAAAAATATCTGAAAAGTGCAATCTCGAAATAGGTTTAAGCAAGATGATAACTCAAGGAATAGACAGTCAGGCTGGAAGCATGGATAATGAAAATAAGCAGCTAAGAAATATCTGCTACCGCAAAGCCTGCATAAAGTATAAGGGTAATTATAATGACAATATAAAAAAAAGACTTGACCATGAACTGAAAGTCATAGAAAAAACAGGGTTTTCCCGCTATTTTCTTATTGCTGCAGACATTGCGGAATATGCTAAAAAAAACCATATACCTATTTATGGAAAAGGCTCTTCAGCAGGGAGTATTGTGACTTATATGCTTGGAATATCAAATATTGACCCTGTAATCAATAATCTCTCTTTTGAAAGATTTTTACATGAGCAGAGAAAAAAGCTTCCAGATATTGATATAGATATCTCAAGTACTGGCAGATTTAAAATAATCAATTATCTTTCTCTTAAATATGGAAGGATGAACATAATAAGAATTCCCGTATTCGCTACGATAAGATCGAGGTCTTCGCTAAGAGAAGCCGGGAGAGTACTTAACCTCAGCAGACAGGAAATACAGTCAGCAATAAATGACTGCTATCCAGAAAAGCACGGTAAAAAACCAGCTATAAAGGAATCAGGCACCTCTTTTTCTGATGAAGATTTTTTAAGAGCTTCTTCTTGTATTTCAGGCTACATAAGACATCTGTCAATGCATCCGTGTGCATTTGTAATAATCGATAAAGAACACTCCGGCATAATGCCTTTAATGATTTCAGAGACAGGCGATGTTATGAGCCAGTACCCTAGTGAGAATATAGAAGATATGGGGTTATTGAAAATAGATCTAATCAATTCAGTTACGCTTGATCATATAAGTTATGTATCTGAGATACTTGCAGAAAGAAGAGGTATTGATATGGACTTTTTAAAGATACCGAGAAATGACAGAAGAGTTTATGAAATGCTTAAAGAAGGCAATTCAATCTGTGTCTTCCAGCTGGAAAGCATGGGCATAAGATCACTAATGAAAAAACTTAAACCATCCTCGATTGAAGATATTACCCTTCTTATATCACTTTACAGACCCGGCCCCCAACAATCCGGGATGGTCGATACATTTATAAGAAGAAAATTTCAGGAAGAGCCTGTTGATTACATGCATTATGATTTAAAAGACATACTAAAAGACACCTGCGGGGTAATGCTTTACCAGGAACAGGTTATGAAAGTTGCTGAAAAAATAGCAGGATACAGCCCGGGTGAAGCAGACAGGCTGAGAAAAGCAATAGTCAGCCTTTCAAAAAAAGCTATGGAAAATGAAAAGGCAGGATTTTTAAAAGGTTCCTTCAGAAAAGGATACGGGCATGAATTGTCAGTCGGAATATTTGACCTTATTGCAAAATTTGCAGGTTACGGGTTTGTTAAGGCACATGCAGCATCATATGCTGACATCAGCTATATAACAGCTTATATCAAATCATATTTTCCAGCTGAACTTATATCTTCCATACTTACAAGAAACTCAGGATATTACGGAAGAGGGTCTTATATAGAAGAAGCAAGAAGGTTGGGAATAGCCATAAAACCTCCGGATATCAACATTGCATCAGACAGATATCTTACAGAAAACAATGGCAGATCTTTAATGGTATCGCTTTCTTCTGTAAGAGATCTGGGGCCTGAAGGAGTAAAAGAAATAATCAGTGAAAGAAATAATAACGGAAAATACAAAAGTTTTTTTGATTTTTTTGAAAGAATAGTAAAAAAAAGAAAGATATCCATAAAAGCGGCAAAGAATCTTATTGATATAGGCGCTTTTGATTTTACGGGACTTAAAAGAAAATACCTGGCAATAATCCTTGAATATCTTTTATCCATAAAGAGCAGGAGAGATATATGCATAAACAGCATATTTGATAAATATATAGAATGCATGGATGGATTTTTTCCAGAAATCTCTAATTACATGCCGGATTATAGCAATGATGAAAAAATTGAGATTGAAAATGACCTGCTTGGATTTTGCATAAGCGCAAATCCCCTTGATTACTTTAAAGATATCACGAAAGACTTAAATATAACTGAAAGCGGATGTTTTAAGAAGAATGTCAGCATAAAAAGGCCTATAAAGAATAATATAATTTCTGAAGGCTTTGTCCTTATAAAAAGGAGAGATACAGCCAAAAGCAGCAGAAGCGGAAAAGAAATCATATTTTTAACTCTTGAAGACAGGGACGGTATGTATGAAGCAGTATCGTTTTCAGAGGCATCCGTAAAAGCATGCAAGCAAATAAAAGCAGGGACTCCTGTGCTTATCAAAGGTTCTCTTATTTTTAAAAAAAATGACATATATGTAAAAATAAGCCATATAAAAAGTCTGGCTGATTTAAAAAAAACAAAAGAAAATTCCCTTAAGCAGGCCTTAAAAATTCACATAATGTCTAAACAATAAATGTATAAACATATGCAAGAGAATAAAAAACAGATAATACATGTAGATATGGATGCCTTCTTTGCCCAGATAGAACAAAGAGATAACCCGGGATACAAGAATAAACCTCTTATTGTAGGAGGTCCGCTTAACAGAGGTGTCATCTCTTCTGCTTCTTATGAAGCAAGAACTTACGGGCTTCACTCGGGAATGCCTATTTATAAAGCAAGGAAACTTTGCCCTAAAGGCATTTATGTCCCGGTCGATATGGAAAAATATCTCTTTGAATCCAGGATAATAAGAAACATATTTTATCAGTTTACTCCCCTTGTCGAACCGGTAGGGTGCGATGAAGCTTTTCTCGATGTTACAGGATGTGAAAAACTATTTGGTAAAGCTTTTGATATCGCAAAAAAGATAAAAGGTGCAATATATGAAAAAACAAACCTTACTTCGTCTGCAGGTATAGGCTCAAACAAATTTTTTGCAAAACTTGCATCAAATCTGGGAAAACCAAATGGCCTTACCGTCCTTGAAAAAACACCTGAAATCATGAGTAAAATAAAAATGCTGCCTGTTTCAAGTATCTGGGGAATTGGAAAATCGACTGAAGAAAGCCTTAATAAGATGGGTGTAAAAAGTATAGGTGATCTTGCAAACATACCTCTTGAAATACTTAAAATGAAATTTAAGGAAATGGGAGAATTTATTTATAAAATGGCAAACGGTATTGACAACCGTTCTGTATCGACTCCATCCGATCCGAAATCCATAGGAAGGGAAATGACTTTATCGGCAGATACATCAGATATGCCTACTTTAAGGATAGTAGCGCTAAGACTTATTCAAAAAATTGCTGCAAATCTTAGCCGCGAAAAATGCAAAGGCAGGACAATAACTATTAAAGTAAGATTTTCAGATTTCACAGGAACATCCTCCAGAATAACAATAGACAAATATACTGACAGCATATTTGACATCTATAAAATAGCTATCTCTTTAATGCAAAAAATAGATCTTGTAAGAAAAAAAGTAAGAATGATAGGCATTTCAGTGTCCGGACTTAAAAAATGCGAACTGATTGAATACAATCTTTTTGAAAATCCTGACAAAAAAGACAATCTGACAAAAACAATATGTGAAATAAATTCCCGGTATGGAACTAACAAGATATTTGTTGCAGAGTCAATAAACGATATTAAGCAATGAATACAGTATTAACCGGGATTACTCTTCCATATCAGGATATTTATCTCTCATCAAATCAATTATTTCAGATGTTTTAAGCGACCAGGCATAATATTTCTTGAGTATGCTTATTTCAGCATCATGATCTTCCATTGAAGAAGACAGGCATGCATCTTCCAGTATAGTGCAAAGATATCCCCTGTCCCATGCCTGCCTGAGAGTTGAAGACACGCATGCATCTGTCAGGCCACCTGAAAAAATCAGTTTTGATATATTATTACTTCTCAGAATCAAATCTATTTCCGATGAGCAAAAAGCCCCGCTTCCGGTTTTCATTATAACGATATCATTTCCTTCAGGCTTTATTCTTGAATCAATATGGCTTGCATCATCATCTTGAAAAAGGGTCCATCTTTTACCTTCCCTATCGATATTATCATCATCTACCAGATTCTTTTTTGATGTGGAAGGAGTATCTGAAAAGTATTTATCTTGTGAAGCAATCCTTGTATATACTATTTTTATATTATTTTTTCTGAAAAAATTAATTATTTTTATAAGATTAGGGATGATTAAATTTTCACATCTGATATAGTAATAATCCTCAGCACCTCTTGAGCTCCATTTCCCTGAATATCTGTTCCGGGTCATATAATTCTGCATATCTATAACGATAAGGGCAAGCTTGTCTTTTTCAAAATAGCTGTCTTTAGAAATACCATGCGGACCTTTTTTGTCCAGCTTGAAATCAAAAAAATATTTATTCACTTCCACAGTCATTCTTATTCAGATAATTTATAAAAAATTAAAAATATCTTATAGGTATGTCTACGGGGGATATGAGCAATCTTTTAAATTCTTCATTTAATTTTAGCAAGGTGACAGAGCAACCTTCCATATCAAGTGATGTGCAATAATTATTCACATATGTCTTAAAAATTTTTATGCCGCCTGATTTAAGGATATCATGGGTTATTGAAGATGCCAGATACAATTCACTGATAGGCGTTCCTCCAAGTCCATTTATCATCAAGGCTACTTCATCGCCGGATTTATAGGGCAGATCGCTTATAATAGATTCTAAAAGACGGTTTATGGTAATATTGGCACGTTCATATTTTATTCTCTGCCTTCCTGGTTCTCCATGCAATCCGACTCCAAGCTCTATTTCATCATCTCCAAGTTCAAATGTAGCTGAACCTTTTTCAGGATGCGTGCAAGATTTCAAAGCATAACCCATACTTCTTAAATTATCATTTACTTCTATTGCAAGCTTTTTTAATTCATCAATATTGGTCCCTTCTTCTGATTTTGCGCCAATTATCTTATAAACTAAAATTGCTCCCGCAACTCCTCTTCTTCCAGCAGTAAAAGTGCTATCCTTTACAGCTACATCGTCATTAATAATAACAGTTTCTACTACAGGTCCGCCTTCGAATTCAAGCATTTCGCTTGCCATCTCAAAGTTGGCTCTGTCTCCTGTATAATTCTTAACAAGGAAAAGAACTCCCCTGCCTTTATCGATAAGTCTTGCAGCATCAACAATAGCATCAAGCGTAGGAGCAGCAAACACTGGCCCTGCGCATGCAGCGTCAAGCATTCCTCTTCCGACATAAAAAGCCTGAT
>JAQVJB010000098.1 GCA_028695395.1 Actinomycetota bacterium
TTAAGCTCATCGACACCGTTTATGACAAGGCAGTCACTGTCAACGCCAGTAATATCTGCACCGCATTTTATAAGATATTTTGCCAGATCGCTTGTTTCCGGTTCTTTGGCAGCATTATATATTGTTGTGCTGCCTGATGCCAGCGAAGCTGCCATTAATATATTTTCTGTTGCCCCTCTTGAAGGAAAATCAAGATTGATATTTGAGCCTTTCAGCCTTTTTCTCTGTGACTTTATCTGTGCGCTATTTGCTTTTATATAAACATAACCGTGCTCGGTAGTACTATGAGCTCCCATCTGCTCGAAACCTTTTAGATGCATATCTATTTGCCTTGAGCCGATATTGCATCCGCCTGGAATTGCAACTTTAACTTCCCCGAATCTTGAGAGAAGCGGTCCGGCCACCAGTATTGAGGCACGCATTTTTCTTACCAGTTCGTAAGGAGCTTCGAAGCTTTTTATATTATCAGGATTTATTTCAATGCAGTTTAATGCTTTGTCAAGATTTACACTTGCTCCCAGAAGCTCGAGTACTTCTGCCATTGTAAGAACATCATCAATAATGGGGACGTTTCTCAGTACTGTCTTCCCTTTCGACATTATTGATGCCGCCATTATCTTCAGTGCAGAATTTTTTGCACCGCTTACTCTTACTTTTCCGGAAAGCCTGTTGCCGCCTTTGATTAAATATTTCATTTAAACAGACCAAAATTATCTTTGTGAAATTTTAAAATTTGATTATAACAAAATAATCCATTTATAAAAATAAAGCAGATAGCTGAAAAATGGATTTTAAAAAACCTGGTAGTTAAATATCAGGCTGGATTATCTCAAGGAATGCCTCAATTAAGCAGGGGTCAAATTGAGTTCCTGAATTTTTCTTCAATTCTTTGATAGCTTCACTTTTATCTTTGATATCTGAATCCCTATATTTGTATAAAATCCATTCATATGCTTCAGCAATGGATATTATTCTTGAAAGTAAAGGTGCCTCCTCTTTTTTAAGACCTTTGGGATAACCGGCCCCGTCCCATCTTTCATGATGAGACAGAACAATCTCTGCAAGCTCCAGGGTACCGTCAAAAGAGTTAAGTATCCTGTAGCTTATTACCGGATGTCTTTTTATTTCATTTAATTCTTCAAAACTTAATTTATTTTGCTTATCAAGCAATTCAGGGTCCAGTACTATTTTGCCTATATCGTGAAAATAAGCGGCATTTTTTAATTTCCTGGTTTCTTCTTCTGTAAAATTCAATTTCTTTGCCATTTTCTGACATAATTCTGCAACATTTTCAGAATGCTCTTTCTCTCTTTCATTTTTTTTGTGAAATATTTCTATAATATTATTTATAATATCTTTTTGTCCCGCTTCACGTTCAATTGTTTTCTCCGAATACATTTTTTCTTCGGCATTGTCAAGAATCTGTTCAATATTTTGAGAAGCATTATCTTTGGTATCCAGCCCCATGGATATACTGCCTTTTATAGCTATAACCTGTTTCTGTTCAAATTCCTTTTTAAGCCTTCTGATGATATTTTTTGCTTCTTTAATCCCCGTTTTTGGCAAGAGAAACACGAATTCATCTCCGCCCCATCTTGCGATGATATCATCATTGCGGCAAACTTTTTTTATTACTTCAGTAAAACTTTTTAAAAGCAAATCGCCGGCTTCATGACCGAATATATCATTTGTCAACTTTAATCCATTTAAATCACCCATAATAATAGAGAGAGGGAGATTTCTTTCAGTATCAAGCCTTTTTATTTCTTCTTCAAAAAATCTTCTGTTGTAAAGACCTGTCAGCGAGTCGTGAAAACTTAAATATTCGATTTTCTTTTGTTGTTCCCTTTTTTCAGTAGCATCTCTGAAAACAAGAACAACTCCTATTGTTTTATCATTATAGTCTTTTATCGGCGCTGAACTGTCTTCAAGAAAATATTTTTTTCCATCTTTTGAAAGAAGTAAGGCATTACTGTCTAATTCCTGCACGCTCTCTTTTATAAAAGCATTTTCAATAGGGTCATCTAGTATGTGGTTAGGATTTTCCGGAACAAGTTTTAAAACATCTTTATAGTTCTTGCCTCTTGCTTCCTCAAATGTCCAGCCGGTTAATTTCTGTGCAACAGGATTTATCATCTCTATATTTCTGTCTTCTCCAACAACTACTATTCCGTCTCCTATAGAAATTAATGTCTGAAGATATTTTTTCCTTTCATAAGCAAGGCTTTCCTGCATTTCTCTCCTGTTTACTGCATTCCATGCACCGTTCATCAACAGAATTATTTCATAAACATCATTTTCGCTGTAATCTGTTTTTTTATTTGCAAAACCTACAACTGCAACAATTTTATTATCTATGATTACAGGGGCAGTCATGAATCTATCTATGTGTACATGGCCCTGGGGATAACCTTTTTTCAATGGATTCGGTTTTAAGAAATCATTTACAATTATCGGCTTCCTCTGGCGGACAGCTTCTCCCCATATGCCTGTTTTTTCAAGCTGATATTTGGTTTGTTTATCTATTACTTTACATTCATCCATTACCCCTATAGACCAGGAGTTCAGAGTAAATTCCTGTTTTTCTTCATCATATAAGTAAATATACCCGAACACACTTTCAGTCAGCTCAATAGCTTTGTGCAAGACATAGTCAAGCTGCTTTTGAGTGCTTTCAAAAGAACGGCTCAGCACATCGGTAAGTATCATATGGCGCTGAAGTATTTTTTTCTGAGCCCTTTCATTTAACCTCTCTTCAGTTATATCGCCTATGTAGGCCCCGATTCCATAAGCTCCGTTTAACATTTTTACAGGAAATTTTGTTGCTTTATAAATCCTGTTTTTCCACTCAAATTCTTCACTAACAATATTTTTTAATCTTAATGCCTTTAAGCCGGTTTTTTTTCTTTTTTCGACAAACTCTCTGTCACTTATCTCGAGCTCATCTTTTCCTATCACTTCAATGCTTTTTTTATTATAGAATTCTTCAAATGCTTTATTAACAAAAACAAATTTAAATTCTTCATCTTTAAGATAAGCAATTCTGCCATCAGCATCCATAAAGGTTTTTAATAATAAATTGAAATTTTCCGATTCATATTCGGATTTTTTGATTTTTCTTCTATTTATTACTAATAATGAAATTAAACTTAAAAGTGCAATAATAATTATAGAACCTGCGGAATAAATAATTATTCTCATGATGAGATTTCTCTGTGCAAGAAGAGTTTTATCATTAATATCATGCACTATTGAAAAAAGGTAATCTTTTCCCTCCAGGTTAATAGGATATGAAAAAACTTCGACAGTTCTGATTTCTTCATTTGAAAGCCTATGTTTGAAAACAAAAAAGTTTCTTTCTTCTTCTAAAGCTGCTTTCATTTCAGCTTCAGTCTCTTTTAAGGGTAAAGTGTTTATCTGGGATATCTTCATATCCTGAAGCTGCTGTTTTGAGTACCCGTAAAATGATTGGGCGGCATTATTTGAATATACAATATTTCCTGTTAGCGGGTCTATCAATAACATTACAGCTCCGTGCTCATTAAACAATCTGGAAAAGTCAAATTCAATTTCTGGTGGTATTGCTGCTGCTTCTCCTGGATTTATTGTCATAAAGATTAATACCAGTATCACAATCAATAATATTTTTTTATAATAAGCTTTTTTCATCACGGAAATACTAAAATTATTTATTATAATCAGTTATTCTTCTAAAAATTATCGTCATTAAATTTTATTAAAAATCAATATCCTGAATTATCTCATTAAAAATCTTGAAAATACCAGGATCAAACTGTTTGCCTACATTTCTTCTTATTTCTTCTATTGCTTCCTGCTTTGTCATAGCTTTTCTGTAAACCCTGTCCACAGTCATGGCATCATAAGCATCCGCAAAAATAAGTATCCTTGAAAGAAGAGGGGTTTCTTCTCCTTTAAGACCGCTGGGATATCCTTTGCCGTCCCAGCGTTCATGATGGTAAAGTATATATTCGGCAATAGATTCTAGTTCCGGAGAAGCCATGGTAATTCTGTAGCCTATCTTGGAGTGCTTTCTCATTATGCCCCATTCTTTCTCGGTTAATTTTCCGGGCTTATTTAATATTTTGTCATCTATTGCGACTTTGCCTATATCATGCAGCATTGCAAAAAGCTGAAGTTCATTCATTTTTTCCTGGGAAAGATTCATCCTTTCACCTATCAGTTTGGAAATATTGGCTAGCCGCTTAGCATGCTGCTCAGTTTCCTGGCTTCTTGCATACATCGTATCCATGATTGAAGAAAGAATTGTATGGTGATAACTATTTCTTTCCAGAAGTTTTCGCTTATTCATATACTCTTCTGCTTCTTTTTCAGCGTCCCTTATGTTTTCTTCAAGCGATTCCCTGGTTCCATATCCGATAGCAATGCTTATATATCTGGCTTTTTCTTTTAATTTGGCATTATACTGGCTTACCGCATCTTCTATCTTATAAAGCAGTGATTTTGCATTTTCCCTATCAGTACCAGGAAGAATTATTCCAAACTCATCTCCCCCGATACGCGCCAGTACAGCATTTTCACTGATGGTGCTTTTTATGATTTTTCCTGTTTCGTTTATAATGTTATCCCCTTCAAAATACCCTAAAGCATCATTTATAAGACGGACACCGTTTATATCTATAAGAATTATAGAAATCGGCAGATATTCTTTGCTGCCAAATCTGGCTTTTGCTTCTTCATAATAACTTCTATTGTACAAACCTGTCAGGTAATCATGTTCACCCATAAATTTTATTTGAAGCTGTCGTTTTTTTGACTCATCTATATCAATTATTATTCCTTCCAAAGCCTCTACATTACCATTACTATCATAAATGGCCTGGCCCATTTCCCATACCCACTTGCGCTGTCCTGAAGCTGTTATAATTTCATACTCAAACTGAAAAGGAATTTTTAATGCCAATACGCGCTCCCATTCTTTCCAGATGATATCAGTATATTCGGGAGCGATTAATTGGTTATAAGACAGGTCCTTATTATTAATCAGGTTTTCAGGCTTATACCCAGTAAGCTTCAAGCATCCGTCAGATATGAAAAGCATTGTCCATTCTTTATTATATTTGCACCTATATGCTATTCCTGGCAAGTTAGAAAGAAGAACTGATTTGCTTCTTTCGCTTTCTTTCAAAGTATCCATGACTTTCTTTTTTTCAGTGATATCTCTCATTATGCATAGATGACTATGGTTTTCATCCCCGCTTAGATCTAATCCGGCTATCGTCATGTCAACCCAGACAATGGTGCCGTCTGGTTTTATGAAGCGCTTTTCTATAGAGTAGCTGTCTATTTCTCCCGATTTGAATTTTTTAAATAATCTGAGGTCTTCAGCTAAATCTTCCGGATGCGTAATATCTTTCCAGTCAAGAGAAACTACCTCATTTCTTTCCCTGCCTAAAATTTTTTCAAGTTCCTTATTAATCCTTGACATAAAATTAAAATTATTAACAGTTACTATGCCTATGGGAGCCTGTTCAAAAATAGTCCTGAAAAGATTTTCACTGTCATGCAATTTCTTACTTAAAGAAGCAAGAGCCTGGTTCTTTAAAATTACCAGATAAAAAAGTATAAGGAAAAAAAA
>JAQVJB010000099.1 GCA_028695395.1 Actinomycetota bacterium
CACCGGCTTACTTTTTCGGAAATTTTTGAATTGTGATTATCTGAATCTTTACTCTCAATATATTCCGAAAACATCGATGAAATCGAAGTATCATTAATTTTTGATATAGCTCTGGCTTTTTTAATTAGCTCTTCATCAATTGAAAGCGTCAGCTTAATTTTTTTCATTTCAACACTGTTTTTAAATTTTAATAATACGTATATATAGATATATTAATACGTATGATATTTATAATCAATAAATTTTTTTATAATCTCTCCATTTTTTCTCCATTTTCTTTTTATATCATGTTCGAGATGTAATTTATTATAAGTTTGAAATTTAAAAGGATAAGGTATGATTATCAAGTAAGGTAAATCTCCAAAGAAGCAGATTATTTTGATCTTTATTCTGTCAGTGCTTATACTGGCGATGATTTTTTCTGTGTCCTGTATGTCTTCCATGTTTGGCGGAAGATTTTCCTCGGGACAGGACGCAGATGAGGAAACAGGCATAGAAATTTTTACTGTGGAGCGCGGTGATGTAATACAAACAGTTTCGGCTACAGGCAGCATTGACAGTAATGATTTTTTAAACCTCAATTTATCAGTTGCAGGTACTGTAATAAAATCCCTTGAAACAGGAGATACTTTTAAAAAAGGTGAATTGCTTTTTGAGGTAGACAATGAAAAAAAAGAATTACAGCACAACAGTCATAAGCAAGCATAAAGTCAGCTGGAATCCAACTTGCAAATGCACAGGCTAATTATCAGGCAGCACTGGATGCAAATCATATTAATGTCCAGGCTGCGGAGAGGGCAGGCACAGATATCTTATCAGCAGGCGCCTGTAAGTTCACAGATTGATAGTGCCGAGAATTCTGTAGAAACTTCCGAAAGTTCTTACGAACAGACACTTATAAATCAGGCAAATTCATATTGGCAGACACTGGGAAATCTTGAAAATTCAGAAGCACAGATTTTGTCTTGAAAGCAAAGGTTGATCAATCCGATATTGTAAATATTTCTAAAGGAACTGAAGCTGACTTCACAGAGCTTAAAAATGAAGTGAAAGATTATGGATTGGGGCTTGCAATATGCAAAAAATTAGCAGAAAGCAATAAATGAAGCATTTCAGCTGAACTGATTGATAATGAGAAGATAATAAACTTTAAAATAGAACTGCCATGTAAAATTTAGAATTACTATTATTTCGTTTTTCTCCATATTTTTATCTTAAAATCTTTTAACAGCAGCAATAAATGTAAGTGTTTAAAATCCTCATCCTGAAAGTTATGCAAATGATGGTAAGGCTTTAAAGATGTTTTATATAAAATAAATAATAAAGTTAAAATATGGAGGGATAAATCAAAATAATCAAAAATAAAGAAGAAAGCTCTTAACAAAAAAGCCCGGCCAGATTAGAAACTGTCCGGGCTTTTTATTAATTTTCAACAGATTAGTTTTTATATTAAATTAAAAAAATTTTTAACTCCCAGCTTTTTTGATTTCTCTCATTAGATTTGTCATTTCGATTGCAGTCAATGCTGCATCCCAGCCTTTGTTACCCTGGCTTGTGCCGGCTCTTTCAATAGCCTGTTCCAGGGTATCAGGAGTTATTACTCCGAATGAAACAGGTATATTTAAATCCATGTTCACTTTTGCAACACCTTTAATGACTTCGCTTGTAATATACTGATTATGGCTTGTTTCACCTTTCATAACTGAACCGAGGCAGATAAGGGCATCATATTTTTTAGATTCTGCCATAACTTTTAAAGTAGCCGGTATTTCAAAAGCACCTGGCACCCACGCTACTGAAATATCTTTTTCTGATGCACCGTGCCTTTTCAGGCAATCAATTGAACCGCCTAAAAGTTTGTTTGTAATAAATTCATGATATCTTGTTACGATTATGCCGAATTTTATTCCTGATGCATTGAGCTGTCCTTCAAATATTTTCATTATTTCCTCCTGTTAAAAATCATTTTTTTTAAAGTGCGTAATATTTTTTTTGCTAATTGTAAAACTTAAATTTTCTCTTGCGGCTACATTTATATTTTTAAATCTATATTTTAAAAAAAGTACCTTCTAATTAGTCAATCAAAGCATATGCTCCATTTTAATTTTCTTTGTATTGAGATATCTCTCATTGGTTTTGCATGGCTTAATTTGTATGGGCACCCTTTTAGTGATGGTAAGACCGTATCCTTCAAGCCCGATTATCTTTTTCGGATTATTTGTCATGAGATTTATTGTAGTAAGTCCCAGGTCTGAAAGAATCTGGGCACCGATACCATAATCCCTTAAATCAGCATCAAATCCTAATTCGATGTTTGCCTCAACAGTGTCAAAACCCCTGTCCTGAAGCTCGTAGGCTTTCATTTTATTGCATAATCCTATTCCCCTTCCCTCCTGAGCCATATAAAGCAAAACACCGCTGCCCTTTTTATTAATCATTTTGAATGCCTGGTCAAGCTGATCTCCGCAGTCGCATCTACCAGAACCGAAAGTGTCACCGGTAAGGCACTGGGAGTGCACTCTTACAAGTACATTTTCCTTACCTTTTACTTCTCCCTTTACAAATGCTACGTGAGTCTCATTATCAATTAAGGATTTATAAGCTATTGTTTTAAAGTCTCCCCATTTCGTCGGCAGGATTATCTCTGCCGCTTTTTCAATAAGCTTTTCAGTTCGTTTACGATATTTGATGAGTTCAGCAATTGTTATTATTTTTAAACTATATTTTTCTGCAAGTGCTTTTAAATCTTCAAGCTTTGCAACTTCTCCGTCTTCCCTTAAAACCTCGCAGATAATTCCTACGGGCTGCATTTTTGCTATTTTCAAAATGTCTATTGCTGCTTCGGTATGTCCGGCCCTGTTCAAGATTCCCCCTGTTTTTGAGCTGACAGGAAAAATATAACCTGGAATTGTAAAATCTTCCGGTTTTGCATCTTCTGATATAAATGCATTTATTGTATTTAATTTTTCCTTTATAGAAATTCCTGTTCCTTTATTTGCTGATGCATTTATTGACAAAGCAAAGGAAGAATTAGTTATTTTTCTTCCAGGCAGATGGTCTATCATCAATGGTATCTTCAGCTCTTCCAGTCTTTTTTCTTCACAAGGAAGATAAATAAGTCCCTTTCCATTAATAATAAAGAAATTAAGGGAATTATGGGTGACTTTCTGGGCAGCCATGAAAAGAACGCCTTCCGTTTCATCGCCTTTGCTATCTACTATGATGCAGATTTTGCCTTCTTTAATATCTTTTATTATTTCTTCTGTTGAGTAAAATTTATTTGAATCCATATTTTTTTAGCTTTTCCTCCAGGTTTTCATCTTTATCTTTTGAAATATTTTTTAAATCTTCATTAATATTAAGCATTTTTAAATAATCTATTGCTGCTGAAGATGTAAATGTTTCACCTTTTAGTGAATACATGGCTGGCTGTCCTGAATACCTTGCCATATTAATTATATATCTGGCCATTAGATCCACTTCCAGATTTACTTTTTCACTAATGTTTTTGAACTTAAAGTTAGTATTTTCAAAAGTGAAGGGAATAACTGCAAAAATAAGATTATTTTTAATTACCTCAGAAATAGTCAGGCTTATTCCGTCAATGGAACAGGAACCTTTTGGAGCAGTAAATTCAAGAAAAGTATTTGGTATTTTTACGGTTACTTTATAAAAATCCCCTATTTTTCTGATATCGGCTATTTTCCCCACATCATCTATATGGCCTGTAATGATATGGCCTCCAAGCTTGTCTTTAAGGGAAACCGCGTCTTCTAAATTGACTCTCTCACCAGCACTGGCTGAAGCAAAAGTAGTAAATTTTAATGTTGAAAAAGAAATATCAGCCTTAAAGCCGGCTTGATTGAATTCTTTCACTGTCAGGCAGCAGCCGTTGACTGCTATCGAATCCCCAAGCTTCATATCAGCTGTAATTTTCTTGCAGGCTACCTCTATTTCAAGACCGGTATTTATTCTGGTTATTTTTTTTACAACACCTATTTCTTTTATTATTCCTGTAAACATGGATATGCCTCTATTAATAAATCATTTTGTATTTTCTTAATCTTATCAAATTTTAATTTTATGCTTTCGGACATCTTCCGGATGTTTAATTCATTAAAAATGGAATAAGGATTGTTTCCCCCTATGATTTTTGGCGCAATAAAAAACAGATATTTATCAATAAGCCCTTCTTTTAAAAATGATGTTAGAAGCCCGGGCCCGCTTTCAAGCATAAGCGAAGTTATTTCATATTTTATAAACAGTATTTTTAATATTTCCTTTAAATCCAGCTTTAGTTCATTTTTCTTAAAAGAGGCATCTTTTGCCTTTGTTTTTTGTTCAGTATCTGGTACAAAACCACTTTTTGAATTATTGACAGCCTCAATATGAATTCCTTTATCTAAAAGAAAATTATATTTTTGTTTTTTCTTTTCAATGCTTATTTGGGATGTAAAAATTATGGTATTTATATATTTTGAGGTATGGGCAATATTTGAGTCTGCATCAATATTTAGATTTGAATCTATTATGACTCTTTTGAAATTAAAATAATGTATATTCTTTTCTCTTCCATCTTTTCCGGTAATTAAGATTTCTTTTTTTAAAAATGTTTTTTCTATGTTTTCAAAGCTTTTTTTCAAAAGCTTTTTATTTATATTGCTGTTAAGTGATTTTCTAGGGTATAAAAAGGATTATCTTTTATAACCGTATTTATTCCGGTGAGCACACAGCCATATTCAAATCTTAATTTCTGTACAAGCATCCTGGATTTTTCATCAGTTATCCATTTTGAATCGCCGGTCCTGGCAGCAAGATTTCCATCCAGTGTCGAAGCAGTTTTTGCACAGATAAAAGGTCTTTTTTTAATAATATTTGTAAAAAATATCTCGTTTAATTTTTTTGCCTGTTCTTCTAAAAGCCCGGTTCTCACATTCAAGCCTGCTTGTTTTAATTTTATAAAACCCTGTCCGTTTATTTTGGGATTAGGATCTAAAATGCTTATAATGATTTCCGAAAACTTATTTGATATAAGCGAATCAGCGCACGGGGGGGTTCTGCCATATATAGAGCACGGCTCAAGGGTAACATACATTTTTAATCCTTCAGGCAGCTTGTATCCTATTTTCTTTTTGGCATTTTCAATCGCATTGATTTCAGCATGATTAAAACCTGCCTTGGCATGAAATCCGCCGGAGATAAAAATATTATCTTTTACTATCACGGCTCCCACCATGGGGTTAGGGCTGACTGTCCCTTTGCCCTTCTCGGCAAGATGAAGAGCCATTCCCATAAATTTTTTATCTTCTTTTGTAAAATCTTCTTTTTTCATTTTAAGGCTAAATAATTTCAAGCTGCAAAATAAAAAAGCCCATGGAGAAAATCCATGGGCTAAAAATTAAGATAGCCTTGAATTTTCTCCCGTCCAGACTTTAACTGTCGGTCTTAGAATTTCACTAAGTCTTGCTTTAGCTTGCGGACTATAACCGCCGGTAAGGATTTACACCTATCCTCGAAAATCCAAAGTCAATTATATCAGAAAAGTCAAATAAGTATTAATAATTTTTTGTGATAAAATTTTTATTTTAAAAAAATACAATATTTATTTATAATTT
>JAQVJB010000016.1 GCA_028695395.1 Actinomycetota bacterium
TGGGGAATAAACCGCCAGTATCCGGTCGTAGGTTCTGCTGGTCACGCGACATTAAAAAAATATGAATATTATACGTGGGTTGATACATCTCACTGGGAAACACGTTATGACTCAAGATGGATTGATACTTCACATTGGAAAAACAGATATATTGATACTTCGCATTATGAAATGAAAACAAAAACTTACTGGGTGGATACTTCACATTGGGAAAATAAGACAAGAAGAATCTGGGTAGATAAAAGTTACTATGTCAGCTCAGGCTATTGGGAAAAAAGAACAGGAAGGCACTGGGTAGATACCTCATATACAGTTTCTCAAGGATATTGGGAAGCCTATTCCTCATTTGAATGGATCGATAAAAGTTATTATGCAACTGAGAAAATATGGATAACTTCCGGGTATTATGCCTCGCCAATGCATGGACAGATAATTGTAGAAAAAACACCTGAGTTTGTTTTTACAAAATGGCATAAAAATCCTGATGATGAAGAATCTTTTATGGAATTAAAAATAACCTGGAAAATAGATAATAGTAATATCAAAGAGAATGAGCAAATAAAAAAGATAAGCAAAGTTTATATTTATGAGGATGTAGTAAGATATGGTGATAATGGTATTGATAAAGTAGAAATTTTTAATGAGAGAGTAGCACCTTCTGTAGAAGGTTCAGTCTCTGCTACAGCCAGCTTCAATTATGGTGGAAGCGAAGAAAGTACGCTTCATATATATGTTTATTCTGAAAATGGTGAAACCGGGCATGTTTCATTTCCAAACCCTATCAATGGGTCAATGTCTGTAAATCTTTTTGAACTAACTGGTGAAAATAATGAATATATATGGCTTGGTGGTATAACGAATGAAACTTTTGAATTTTAATCATTATAGATTTCAGGTTTTAAATATATATGGTCAATAAGGAAAGATTTTTTAATGAAAATGGTGCAACATTGATTACTGTTGCCGTTCTTATTCCTGTTTTTATTTTAATTGCAGGAATAGTTACAGATATTGGTGGCGCTATGATGGCAAAGGAAGAACTATGTAAGGCATGCCTGATTGCTGCAGAAGAAAGCACAAAATCAATCGATATCATTAAAGCTCAACATGAAGGTGTTAATCATCTGACCAATGATTTTGCGGATACAATCATAGATTATTTCTATAGAAATATCAGCGAAAGAGAAAACTTTAAAGTAATATTTCTAGATTACAAAGTATATGATAGCCTGGAAAATCCAAAATATATTGAAGTCGTTTCAAGAGGATCTTACTCAACTGGCTTTCTTAAATTAATAAATATTGATTCCATAAATATAAATGCGGATGCTATCGGAAGATTAAAGAGACTTGATTAAATTAAAGCCTTCGATATAAGGACAGTGCTATTAATTTAACAGAATGCTAAAGGAATAATCTCAAAATAAATTTTTAGAATTTTCTTTTTTCGAAGTTCAGCATTGCTTTTCCGCATATTTTATTTACCGGATCCCAAACTGTAGAAGTAGTAGGGGAATAGCCTAAATCAAGGTTGTAAACGTCATTAATGGTCATCCCGCAGGTCAAAGCAGTTGCAAAAATATCTATTCTTTTTGCAACACCCTTCTTGCCTATCATCTGCGCTCCAAGTATTTTCCCGGAAGGGTAGTCAGCTATAAGCACGATTTCTATATCCGATACCCCGGGTATGGCAACTGCATGCGCAGGATAAGTATCGGTTATTTTAACAGGGTTAAATCCGAGGTTTAAAGCTTCATTAAATGAAATACCGGTTTTTGCTACCTCATGGTCAAAAACAACATCAACTTTTGTCCCGACTGAACCGTTGAATATTTCATCTCCCCCTGTTGCGTTTCCTCCCGCTATCCTTCCCATTCTTCCGGCATTATTTGCAGTGGGTATGTAATCAGGTTTTCCTGTGACAATATTTTTAACGCAGCAGCAGTCTCCTGCGGCAAATATATTTGAATAATTCGTCTGAAGCCTGGAAGAAGTTTTAATGCCTTGATTGCAGCCAAGTTCAATCGAAGTGCCTTCAATAAAAGATGTATTTGCAGCAATGCCTGCAGTGAGGACGATTACATCAGTGTCCAATTTTTCAGAAGAGGGCATTTCAGTATTCTCTACCATTAACTCCGTAACAATATTGCTATCATTCTTTTTCACAGAGGAAACAAAGGAATTAGTAAGGACATTGCAGCCTTTTTCAACGACTTTTCTAAAAAGGGCATTTGAAATTTCCTGCTCGAAATCCTTGAATATTCTTTTTGACTTTTCAATTACAACAGTTTTTATACCTATTTTCATTAATGCTTCTGCAATCAATAACCCTATCGAACCGCCGCCTATAATGGCAGCTTTCAGAGGTTTATTTTTATTTATATAATTCTTTAAAGAAAGAGTGTCTGCGACATTTCTGAAATGAAAGACATTGCAGGAATCTTCAAGCCCGTCTATCTTAAGATTCACCGGCCTTGCGCCGCTGCATATTATGAGTTTGTCATAATCAAAAAATATATTTTCCGCACTATTATTAATATTTACTGTAAGTTTTTTTTCATGCAAATTAATTGCTGTAACTTTGTGACCTGTAAGAATCTTGATTTTTCTTTTTTCTTCGAAGAATTGAGGGGAATAAACAAATAATTTGTTAATATCATCTACAATACCTGAAATAAAATAAGGAAGCCCGCATGTTCCGTAAGATATATGTTGTCCGCTTTCAAGAACTGTTATATCAATATCGGGCGCATTTCTTCTTGCCTGGCTTGCTGCGGCAAGCCCGGAAACATTTCCTCCTATAACAATGAGGTGCTGTTTTTCATTTTTGTTAAAATACATGCTTAATAAGTTTTAATCTTAATTTTTTTTACTTTTTACTATATTATATTATTTCAGGTTTTTTTTCTATTTAGCAATTGAATAATTCAACAAATATGGTATAAATTTTATTAACTGGTTAAAGATAGATTTTAAATAATTTTTTTGATTGTGTTTTCTAAATAAAACTATTATGTACCGAAAGGATTTTTATGGATTCAGAAATGAAAAAAATGTTAGGCGAAAAAGCAGAAGATATAAGAGTTAATATTATTGATATGCTTTGTGAATCAGGCTCCGGCCATCCCGGCGGTTCTTTATCAATGGCTGATATCTTTTCTTATCTTTATTTCAGCGGAAATCTTAATATAGACCCTAAAGATCCTAAAATGGAGGATAGGGACAGAGTTGTTCTTTCAAAAGGGCATGCATGTCCGGTACTTTATGCTACCCTGGCTGAAAAAGGTTTCTTTGAAAAATCTCATCTTAAGACATTAAGGAAATTCGGAAGCATTCTTCAGGGGCATCCAGATATGAAAAAAGTTCCAGGCGTGGAAATGTCAACAGGTTCGCTTGGCCAGGGTCTTTCAGCTGCAGTAGGAATGGCGCTCGGGCTAAGGCTTGATAAAAAAGATGCCCACGTATTTGCTATCCTTGGAGATGGTGAATGTAATGAGGGGCAGATTTGGGAAGCTGCAATGGCTGCAGCTCATTATGAGCTCGGAAATCTTATCGGGATACTTGACAGAAACGGCCTCCAGATAGATGGCTTTACTAAAGACGTAATGAACAGCGAACCCATGATAGATAAATGGCTTTCTTTCGGGTGGCATGTCATAGAGATAGACGCACATAATTTTGACGAAATAGAGAATGCTGTTTCTCAGGCAATAGAAGTGAAAAATGCTCCTGTTATGATAGTAGCTAATTCTGTAAAGGGCAAGGGCGTGTCTTTCATGGAAAATGAATGCGGATGGCACGGGAAAGCTCCAAGCCTTGAAGAAGCAGAGAAGGCTAAATCCGAGATAGCAAAATAAAATAGATTTATTTTCAATATAATTACCTTTAATATTCCTGGTAATAAAAACCTAAAGCTTAAATGCGTAAGCTAAAAAAAACCGGAAGTATCCAGACTATGGGAAGCATAGGTATTTTCTCATGGTCTCTAATAGGCCTGGTCATAATAGTTGTCGGGATTTTTTATGTACTATCCCTTATAAAAATTGCAATAATACCTGCGATAATCGGCGTGTTTATTGCATATATGCTTCTGCCTCTTGTAAAAATTCTCAGGAAAAAACTCAGGAAGATAGTATCGGTTTCAATTACCTATATACTTTTTCTTATAATAGTTTTCGTTGTTTTCTTTTTTATAATACCGCTTGTAATTGATGAGTTTAAATCATTTATAATCAAGCTTCCAATATATATTTACAGGTTCTCGCTTTTTGTAAGCAATAATCTTAAAAACAATATACTTCTCAAGAGCATGGAGGAAATGACAGGACTTTCTTTTCTTCCCGGCAATCCTCTTGAAGTCACCAAATTCTTTATTGATAATATCAATATAGGTGAAATAAATATATTCAGGGGCGCTGCATCTTTTACGGTTACCATAATAAATATAGTCATCAATTTTATAATAGGGCCGATTCTCGGATTTTATATTTTAAAAGATTCCGATAAATTTATTGTAAACTTAGTAAAGGCAATCCCTGAAAAGACAAAACTTCAATCTATAACCCTGATAAACAGAGTTAATAATGTTTTTGAAAAATTTATAAGGGGACAGTTCCTCGATGCTGCCATACTTGCAATAATACTTACAATATTCCTAAGCGTTCTAAAGGTTGAATTTGCTTCTCTTATCGGCGTGATGATTTTCGTATTCTGCCTGATCCCGGTTTTCGGCCTGATTTTCCCTGCAATACCTGCTATTATACTTGCACTTTTAAGTTCCCCCATGAAAGCTCTAATAATATTTCTGGTTTTTGTGGGCGTATATATTGTTAACTATTTCTTTATTTTACCTTTTATAATGAAAGATAAGACAGGGGTACACCCGGGAATAATAATATTGTCAATTATTGCAGGGGGAGCATTATTCGGATGGCTCGGAGTATTCATTGCTGTTCCTGCTGTAGCTATCCTGCAGGAAATATTGAAATTCTATCTGGTTGAGAAATCAAACCTGACTTAGGAAATCAAAAAAATACTGTACCTTCTTCGATGTTCCAGAAAAAATCTATGCTGCTTCCTACGGTGAGTCCAAGAAAAAATCTTTCATTTTTAACCTCTGCCTTAAGTCTTCCTGCCTGATTTGAATTTATTACAAGCCTGATGTCAGGTCCCTCAAAAATAATGGATTCTATAATACCCTGATAAAAATTTATTTCTTTGGAATCGATATCTTCCTGCCTTAAGAAGCGGCTGCCGGTGCCGTTTTCAGCATCTTCAATGTAGTTATCTGCCTTAAAGGATAGATTCCGCATCAGGCTTATCTTTTCCGGCCTGATAAAGAATACCATATTTTGAGCGCTGTCTTTTAATGATATTTTTCTAAGATTATCTTTTTTCATCCTGTGTATTATTTTGCCTCCGGCTTTTGTAATGCAAATGATGCTCTCGAATTCATTTACATGATTGCTTTGATTTGTCAGAGGCTCTGGCTGATTTTTCCTATCTTCAACGTTATCCTGGATATCATTTATATCTTTTAAATGAATATTTTCATTTCCAAACTCTTTGCTCCCGAGTTTCTTTAAAGCTTTAAGCTCTATAAAATTTCCTGCCCCTATAAAATCTGCAACAAAAATATCTGAAGGGTGATTATATATTTCTGAAGGCGAACCAGTCTGTATTATCTTCCCGTCATTCATAACTGCGATTGTATCAGACATTGCCAGGGCTTCTCCCTGGTCGTGAGTTACATAAAGGAATGTAGTGCCTATTCTTTTCTGTATTTCTTTCAGCTCATATTGCATTGATATCCTGAGTTTTTTATCAAGGTTTGCAAGAGGTTCGTCAAGAAGAAGTATTTCAGGTTCGATTATAAGTGACCTTGCAAGGGCTACTCTCTGCTGCTGTCCGCCTGACAGCTCTGTTATCCTCCTGTGTTCCAGACCCGAAAGATTAACAATATTTAATATTCTTTTCAGCTTCTCGTTAATTATATCTGGCGGCGTCTTTCTTTTCTTTAAACCGTAAATTATATTATCCTTCACATTCATATGGGGGAATAAAGCAAGATTCTGGAAAACCAGGCTTGTGCTCCTTTTATTCGGAGGCACTCCTTTCATATTTGATGAATCTATAAGAATATCTCCTTTATCAGTATCGATAAAACCGCCTATCATTCTAAGCGTTGTAGTTTTGCCGCATCCGGATGGGCCAAGAAGTGAAAAAAAGCTGCCTTCTTTTATCTTCAGGGAAATATTATCGACTGCAGTAAAATTACCGAATTTTTTAACTACATTTTTAAGTTCAACTATGTATTTTTCCAATCCAGCATGTCCTACTATAATGTAAATCTTTTATATCAGGCTATTATCAGGAAAGCGATATCTCTTCCCAGAAAACAGTATAGGCATCTATTACATCCTGGGGGAAATTAAGCTGCCATACAAGCTCATCGATCTGTTTTCCGGAATAGGCAAAGAATTCCTTATTTTCTATATTTGACTTTTCAATTGCACCTGTAACAGTTGTCATATTGCCTTCCTCAGTTATCAGGGCAGCTATATCTTCCCTAAGCATAAAATCAATAAATCTGTAAGCTCCTTCTTTATTTTGAGAACTCTCCGGAATCATGAAAGTATCCGTCCAGCCAAGCCCTCCTGTAGAAGGCAGGATATATTTGAATTTCGGATCAGATATCATCAGGTTTCTTCCGCCGCCATCCCACATATGGCTTACCCATACTTCTTCATTTTTTAACAGGTCCATTATTTCTGCACCTGTTCCATAGAATTTTAATACATTATCCTTAAGTTCAAGAACCCTTGGCTTAATTTTTTCAAGTGTCGATTCCGCATCATCCAAAAGGTCGGTCCGGGGTATCTTTCCAAGGTCCAGGCAGATCATTATTGATTCGGCAGAATTTCTTGTTGACACTCTGCCTTTTAATTCCTTGTCAAATAGTATCTCCCATCCGGCATTATCCAGGGAACCGGCATATTTTTCAGTATTTACAACAATTCCGCTTGTACCGAAAACATAAGGTATAACATAAGTATCCCCGGAGCCCATTTTACTTCCATCCCACATGCTCCATTGCTGATTTTTAAATGATTCTCCGACATTTTTAAGATTGGGTATTTTGTCAAGGTCCAGAGCTGAAGCAAGTTTTTGCTCATATAGCCTGTTGACCTGGTTTTGTGTCGGCATTATTATATCAGCCTTTCCTCCGCCTTCGAGAAGAGTTATCATCGTCCCGTTATCAGCAGCAAGAGTTATGTTTAATTTTATTCCTGTCTCCTCTTCAAACATTTTTATAACTTTTTCCGGCAGATAACCTTCCCAGACATTTATATCGAGAATGCCTGATACCGCATCTTCCTGCTGTTTTTCTGATTCACCGGCTGTAGATGATTCAGAATCAGCAGACGTTGTGGACTGGTCAATACCTGCTGATGTTTCTGAGCGGTCTTCAGCAGAAGAAGTATCTGCCTGGCTTACAGAAGCAGCTTTGCATCCGAAACCTGAAAAGATAAAGATAATAGTAAATATAAGTGATAAGAATAAAATGAATGACTTCTTCATTTTCCCTCCCGATGGTTTAAAGAAAAGTCTTATTAAGAATAATCTTTAAATTAAAACATATAATAAAAACCAACTTTATTATTATAATTTAATAATTTTTTTAACATCAAATGATACTCTTATTATTAAATTATTTACGGATATCAGATAATTATAATATATATTTCCGCATTGACAAGAAAGCAAAAAATATCTTTTTAAGGTGTATAAAGATTCATTAAAAATCTAAAAATCATGATTTTAAAAGTTTTGCATTCTTAATTCTGCTTAATGAAGCTTTTATCAATATATAAAGGATTACCATTATAACGGTGAAGCTTGTTACAAGAACTGAGATTACATTCACTTTCGGGGAAATCCCGAACCTGAGCTGTGAAAAAATATAGACCGGAATAGTCACATTATTTCCTATAAGAAAGTAAGTTACTATGAATTCATTCCAGCTTATCATGAAAGAAAAGACCCATCCTGCAAGCATTGCCGGCATAAGTACGGGAAGAATTATATCTTTTATGCTTGAAAACCATGAGGCGCCAAGGTCGACAGCAGCTTCCTGGATATTGCCTGAAAAACCTTCAATCCTTCCAAGCAGGATAAGCACCACATAACTCATGCTTATTGAAACATGGGAAAGTATTACAGAAGGAATACCAAGAGGTATTGAGAGGGTCCTGAAAAATACAAGAACTGCAATCCCTATTGTGAGGCTGGGCATAAGGACTGGGAGTATAAGCAATCCCAGAAAAAGACCTTTATTTTTCAAGCTGCTGTTTAATATTCCAAAAGCAAGAGCGGTACCCAGTATTGTAGAAATGGTAGCAGATATAAAAGCTATAAGAATGCTGTTAAGCATTGCTTTTTTTGCGATTGAATCGTTAAATAATTCAGTAAACCATTTCCAGGTAAATCCGCTTAAAGGGAAGTTATATCCTTCATTATTATTCCAGGCAAAAATAAAAATTATTATTATAGGCAGAAAAATATAAATAAAGAATAGCAATGTGTAAATCTGGAGGAAAACCGGTTTTCTTTTTTCCATCATATCTCCTGATTTTTATATATGGACTGAAGTCCGAAAAATTTTGAATAAATAAATATCATTGCAAGCGATATGAGAGCAAGGGTCAGCGTAAAAGCTGAACCGAAATTCCAGTTGCCGACTTCAATGAACTGGCTTTCTATTATGTTACCTATCATCATGGAATCAGTGCCTCCAAGTATTGCAGGAATGGCAAAAGAGCCAAGTACAGGAATAAAAACAAGAACTGTTCCTGCAAAAATCCCGGTGAGGCTTAACCTTAAAATTATATCGAAAAAGGCTCTTGATTTTGATGCACCCAGATCAAGCGCAGCTTCCAGCAGGCTGTTGTCTATTCTTGAAATAGTAGCATACAAAGGTAAAATCATCATCGGCGTATGAGTGTATATCAGGCCGAGTATAACCGCAAACTCAGTATAAAGTATCCTCAAAGGCTCGTCGATGATATTAAGACTGGTAAGTATTTTATTTATGATACCGTTTTCTGAAATTATAAGTTTCCAGGCAAATGTCCTTATCAGGTAATTTACCCAGAAAGGAATCATGAGAGCTACTATTAGTATTTTGTCGTATTTTGTCTTTTTTGCCAGGAAATACGCTATTGGATATGCAAAAGCAATCGAAAAAAATGTTGTTATAAGGCTTATCCTTATCGATCTTCCAAGAAGCAGAAGATAATGTTTTCTTTGAAAAATTATCAGAAAGTTATCAAAAGTGAAGTTTACATCTGTGCCTGACCGCAAAAAATTATCAATAAAAGCATAAACCAGGATTACTGTCAGGGGAAATATAAAAAAGAATAAAAACCACAGAAATCCAGGATAAATAAGCTTTTTGTTATTTTTTAAAAGCTGGCTCATTGCTTTATGTGCTTAAATATTATACTGTAAATTTTATTTAATATTCTGTATTATATCAATTAAACTAAAGCTTAAAATATGTTTGATCAATTAATTTTTTAATAAAATTAATAATAAAATAATAAATTTATAGGTTAATTCAGGATAGAGGAGATTGGTATGCTTAATAAAGAAGTTAAGGCAATATTATCAGAGGAAAACAAAAAAGCTGCAACAAGGACTGCTTATGGAGAAAAGATAGCAGAGCTTGGTGAGCAGAATAAAGATATAGTTGTTTTAGACTGTGATCTTTCAAAATCGACCATGACATCTCTTTTTGCAAAAAAATTTCCTGACAGATTTTTTGATATGGGTATTGCCGAGGCAAATATGATGAGTGTTGCTGCAGGTCTTGCGACAACAGGGAAAATACCATTTGCTTCTACTTTTGCGGTTTTTGCAACAAAAAGAGTTGCCGATCAGATTTCAAGTTCCATTGCTTATCCGGGACTTAATGTAAAAATATGTGCCACACATGCCGGACTATCAGTCGGTGAAGACGGTGCAACGCATCAGGCTATCGAAGATGTTGCGATAATGAGGGCTATCCCAGGAATAACTGTTCTTTCACCTTGTGACGGCACTGAAACGGGGAAAGTAATAGAATATGCAGCATCACATTACGGACCTTATTACATAAGGCTTACAAGAAGCAATATACCTGTTATTTTTAATGAAAATTATAAATTCGAGCTTGGCAAGGGAACGAAGATAATGGAGGGCCCTAAAGCTACCCTTATAGCTACAGGATTTATGACTCATATAGCTTTCCAGGCAGCCAAAGAGCTAAGCGATGAAGGCATTGAACTGGATTTCATAAATATGCCATCTTTGAAACCGCTTGATGAAGAACTAATAGTAAAAAGTGCAGAAAAAACCAAACTTGTAGTTACGGTTGAAGACCACAACATAATCGGAGGTCTTGGAAGCGCAGTTTGTGAACTGCTTTCTGAAAAAATGCCTGTAAAAGTTGTAAGAATGGGTGTTATGGATAAATTCGGTGCTTCCGGAGAGCCTATGGAACTCATAAAAGCTTATGGGTTTGATAAGGAAAGCATAAAAGATAAAATAAAATCACTTGTCAAATAAATAAAAGAAGCTTGAATTCCTAATAACTGCATTTTATATTTACATTGATTTAATTAATTCTACTTGCGGAGGATTTAATGAATATTGATGAATTTTGCATTGATGCCGAAAGTTTTCTCGGTAAAATCGATAAGGAGTACTACCTCCATTTCGCCGGCTTAAAAAAAGAATTAAACTTAAAAATAATATATGATGAATACCCCCAGCTTTTTGATGCAGGTTCAGTAAATTTTTTTAAAGACCTTTTCAATAACTCAAAAGGGGGAAATAAAAAAAAGGCCAAGCATCTTCTGGAATTTAGTGCTGAAGGCTATATGGGTAAGAGATTTGCCCATATCGCTGACCGTATAGCAAACAATGAAGCATCTTCAAAAATACAGATAGACGACAAAGAGGTATCTTTCAGGTATTCAGACATAATGCTTTCAAATGAAGAAGATTCTAAAAAAAGAAGTCTGATAGAAGATAAAAGACTGAAAACCACAGCGGAAATCTTTAATCCGGATCTTGTCCAGTTCTGGGAATCCATGCATACGGAAGCCGAGAGTTTTGGTTATAAAAATTATGCAGATATGTTTATGCAAATAAAAGGGTTTGATTTTTATAAGCTTGAAAAAGAAATGGATATGCTTGTCTCTTCTACCGATTCTCTTTACAGAGAGCATATGGGCAGGCTTTTTCAAAATAAATTAAATATCAGCCTGGAAGGCTCCAGGGCAAGTGATTTTGCTTTTATAAAAAGGGCAAAAGAATTTGATATGTTCTTTAAAAAAGAACAGCTGATTCCGATATTCAAGGACACAATGAGGATGATGGGCATTGATATTGATAATCAGAGCAATATCATAATGGATGTAGATGAAAGGGAAAATAAATCTCCAAGAGCTTTCTGCTGCACTGTCAAAGTACCTTCGGAGATTTATCTTGTGGTAATGCCTACCGGAGGGCAGGATGATTATCAGGCAATGTTCCATGAAGGGGGACATGCCGAACATTTCGCAAATACAAAAGGAAATCTGGACATTGCTTACAGGTATCTTGGCGACAGTGCAGTTACTGAAGGTTATGCTTTCTGTCTTGAAAATCTTGCCTGGGACAGGAATTGGCTTATTGATGTTCTTGGCATGAATAACGAAGCTGCTGATGATTTTACTTATTTTTTAAGTATAATAAATCTTTTCTTTTTAAGAAGATATGCAGGCAAGCTAAAATACGAGCTATTGCTTCATTCGGACAAGCAGGTTAAGGGCAAAGACATTGAATACAGCCATGTACTTACTGATAATCTTATAATGAAATATTTCCCGGAAAACTATCTTAAAGACGTTGATGAAAACTTTTACTGCACAAACTATATAAGGGCATGGATTTTTGAAGCACAGGTTAAGGAATATATGCTTAAAAAATTCGGATATAAGTGGTATAAAAACAGGAAAGCCGGCGATTTCTTAAAGGAAATATGGAGCTATGGGATGAAATATTCACCTGAAGAAGTGCTTGAGTTCCTTGATTATAAAGGGCTGGATATAAATTATCTGTTAAATAATACTATTAATTTATTAAAAGGAAGATAAAAACCGGAAAGGTAAGAAATGGATTTAAAATCTAAGATAAGGAATATACCTGATTTTCCCAAAAAAGGTATTGTCTTTTACGATATTACTACTTTGATAAAAGACGGGCCTGCTTTCAGGTATGCAGTTGACAAACTTGTGGAAAGCTGTAAAGGAAAGAAGATAGATGCTGTCATCGGAGCTGAATCAAGGGGTTTTATTTTTGGTTCAATCGTAGCTTATAAATTGGGTGTAGGCTTTATTCCTGTAAGGAAGCCGGGCAAACTGCCGTATGAAACACGCCAGATATCATATCAGCTTGAATACGGGTGCAGTACGCTGGAAATGCATGTGGATGCAGTTAAAGAAGGCGATAATATTTTGATAGTTGACGACCTTGTTGCTACAGGCGGTACTGCAAAAGCAACTGCCGATATGATTGAAAAAGCCGGGGGAAAAATTGCGGGCTTCTGCTTTTTAATTGAGCTTAATTTTCTAAAACCAAGAGAAGCCCTCCAGGGTTATGATATTTTCTCGCTTGTCAGCTATGATTCTTAAAATATTTTTGTGTAGTTATAATTTATACTGTTAATATACTGTTATAAATAATAAGTTATAATATTGATAATAAAAAAAGGATTAATATTAAAATAAATAGATAAACGATTATTTTAAATATAACTATTTTAAAAAAATAAATCAGCAAATCAGCAAATCCATGTTTAAAAAGGGGGGAGAAAAACATGAGTGCCAAAAAAGGTGGAAATGGAGAATATAAAGATATAAAGGATAATACAGGTTCCTGGGATGAAACAAAAAAATATGACGATACAGTTTTAAAAAATAAGAATTTGAACCCTGAAGAAAAGAAAAAAGAAGAGGAAGAACTTGTTAAGCAGCTCCAGGAAGAGCTGGACAAGCTGACCACTAAAGATATAATAATCCAGCTTATGATGTCTCTTTCAAGCATTGCTTATAAAAAAATGGGATTGCCCGCAGGTACAAATGATAAATTTAAAGATAAAGACCAGGCAAAATTAGCAATCGATGGATTCGATGCTTTACTGAAGACTCTGTCTGATGAAATAAGTGCTCAGGAAAAGGAAACTCTTCAGTCATCACTTACCAATTTGCAGATGAATTTTGTAAAAATATTCGGAGCCTGATGTTAGATAAATATGTATCTTAACTTATTTGAAAGGGGAAATAATGGCAGTTTGGAAATGCAATGCATGCGGCTTTGAAAAAGAAAGCAGATGCAAGCCAAGAAAATGCGAATGCGGTGCAAAAGATTCATTTGAAAAGAAAGAATAAATAGAAATAAAAAATTATTTATTTTCAAGGGCTAAATCTACTGCAAGCTCGGCTGCTTCATCGGCGGATTTTACATAATGCATTAAAGGTTCATATTTTTTGTTGCAGGGAATAATTTTCCATGTATTAAGAGCTACAAGAGGTTTATCATAGCTTAAAGTATATCCTATTTCAGATAGTGTTCCAAAGCCGCCATCTATCGCAATTACTGCATCTGCGCTTTTAATTATAATAGCATTCCTTGCATATCCTATCCCTGTGGTAATTCTTATATCAATGTATTTGTTTGCGGTATCTTCATTTTCTGAAGGTAGTATCCCTATAGTGATTCCACCTGAATCTTTTGCGCCTTTTGCACTAGCTTCCATTACTCCGTAAAGGCCGCCGTTTATTAGTATGGCATTTTGGCTTCCAATAGCAAATCCTACTTTATATGCTGTTTCATAGGTTTCTTCATTACATTCTGCTCCGCCAATTACAGCTATTTTAATAATCCTTCCCTTTATCCGGGGCAGGGATATTTTTTTTGACATGTAGCCCTCTGGCATTTTAAATAAATTTATATTACCCGGTTTTTAATTATTAAATCTTTTAAATCTTTTATAAATTCAACAGTATCGCTGCTTTTAAAAAAAGACGAGCCTATGATGAAAGTACCGGCTCCGGAATTTTTTGCTTTTATGATTGTTGATGCATTGATTCCGCCGTCTACCCTGATATCTATGAAATCTTTTTTTTCTGAAACCATATAATAATTATCTATCATTTCTCTTGTTTTTCTGATTTTTATAAGCATGCTTTCAATAAAGTCCTGTCCGCCGAATCCGGGATTTACAGTAAGTATCAAGACAGACTTTATTCTGTTGAGGATATTTTCTACAAAAGAAATCGGAGTTGAAGGGTTAAGTGCGATTCCTGCGTTTATTCCATTTTCAGTGATCATGGAAAGCACTCTGTCCAGATGCCTGCAGGTTTCTGCATGGACAGTTATTGTATCAGGCTGCAGCTTTATATAACTTGCTATCTGCTCATCTGTATTTTTTATCATTAGATGTGCATGGACAGGAATGCCGGAGCTTTTTACAAGATGCGACAGCATCTTCTGTCCAAAAGCTATCTGGGAAACAAAATTACCGTCCATTATGTCCAGGTGTATGAAATCAGCTCCGGATTTTTTTATTTTTATTAACTCATGCCCGAGATTAAGGTAATCACAGTCAAGTATTGAAATACCTATTTTAAAATTATCAGACATCGAATTATCTTTTTATCTTATTTTTTATAAATATCTATCATGTCAGATATAGTAAGCGGTTCATAATCCTGAGCATGTCCGGCAGTGCCGAAGTCTATCATCTTGCTTTTTACTGTTTCATAAACTGCTTTTCTTGCTTCCCCGAAATAATCCCTGGGGTCTATAACATCTTTATGTTCAGCGAAATACCTTCTTATGGCACCTGTAATAGCAAGCCTTCCGTCAGTATCGACATTAATCTTTTTTACGCCCCTCTTTATTGCTTCCTGTATCGATGGAATTGGAACTCCCATAGCATGCTGCATGCTTCCGCCATAATTATTTATTATATCGATAAGTTCTTTTGGCACGGATGAAGAACCATGCATTACCAGCGGAGTTTCCGGAAGTCTTTTCTTTACCTCTGTTACTATGTCAAGAGCAAGGACAGGGGCTTCCTTGAATTTATATGCACCATGGCTTGTGCCTATGGCTAGAGCAAGTGCATCTACACCTGTAAGCTTAACAAATCTTTCTGCTTCTGAAGGATCTGTAAGCTTGCTTATGCCTGAACCTACACCGTCTTCAATACCGCCAAGCGTTCCAAGCTCTCCTTCGACAGTGACCCCGAATCTATGAGCATATTCTACTACTTTTGCAGTAACCTCGACATTTTCATCAAATGTCGTAGGTGTTTTTGAGTCTTCTTTTAATGAACCGTCTATCATTACTGAAGTAAAACCAAGTTCTATAGCCTGTTTGCAGGTATCAAAATTATTTCCGTGATCAAGATGTATCGAGATAGGTATTTTGGGATTGTCTTCTGCGGCTGCAACCATTATATATTTCAAATAGAGCATTTTTGTATATTTAAGAGCTCCTCTTGAAGCCTGTATAATTACAGGAGAATTTGTTTCAGCTGCTGCCTGCATTATTCCCTGTATCTGCTCCATATTGTTTACATTATAAGCACCTACTCCGTATCCTCCTTTGATAGCTTCATCCAGAATCTGTTTCATCGGCACAAGTGGCATTTTTCCTCCCTTATCTAATTTAAGTTTAAATATTTTTATTAAAAAATCATGTTATTAAATTAATTTTATAATTTAATAATGGTATATTTAAATATAATCCGTTAAATTTTAAAACAAGTTTTAATATATAATATCGTAGCTTTTTTAAAAAGCTTTTTTAAAAAATTAGATGATTTTAAATAATAAATAATATTTTTTGATTAAAGGGGTAAATATGGACGAAAAAATTGCAAAGGCAGAAAAATTATTAAAAGATTACACAAAAGGAAAATATGCGTTCGGGACAGGATGTATTGATTCACTGGGTGATTTTGTCTCTGAATTCGGAAAAAATATTCTTTTAATAATTTCTCCTAATGAATGGGCAAAAGCTTTAAGGGAAAAAATTGAAAAAGTATTAAATGATAAAAGAATAAATATAGTGGCCCGGGCAGATACTTCCAGGGAGAACAGTCCGGTGGAAGATGTCTTTGCACTTGCAGATCTTATCAGGACATCAAAACCTGAATGCATAGTCTGCGTCGGAGGAGGCTCGGCAATAGATACTGCAAAAGCTTCAAATGTCCTTGCTTCTCTTGAAAAGGATAATTCCCGGATTGAAAAATATTTTGGAGCCGGAGAAGTAGGAAAACGAATGCAGGAATTAAAAGTCAGAAACCTTTATCCGTTTATAGCTGTCCAGGTTGCTTCAGGTTCGGGTTCGCATATAAGCAAATATGCAAATATAACTGATTTAAGGACCAGCCAGAAGAAGCTTATCATTGATGAAGAAATAGTACCTGTAAGAGCTGTTTTTGATTATTCTTTTACTGCAAGCATGCCTGAATCACTTACCAAAGACGGTGCTTTAGATGGTTTTTCGCACTGTCTTGAAGTTTATTATGGCTTTGATGAAAAAAACAAAGATTTTAAGCTGGTAGAGCAGGTGTGCCTTACGGGCATATCACTCATAGTTGAGAATCTTCCATATCTTATAAACGATTTGGAAGATGTCGGCTTAAGAGAAAAAATAGGTATTGCTACCGATTTAGGCGGTTATGCGATAATGCTGTACGGGACAAATGGGGCGCATCTTAATAGCTTTTCCTTTGTAGACATACTTCCACACGGAAGAGCTTGTGCGATACTTAATCCTTACTACACAGTCTTTTTTACGCCGTCTATTGAAAACAAATTAAGGAAACTTGCACCTATTTACCAGGAATACTCAGACAAGGATTTAAGCATATTGAAAGGAAAAAAACTAGGAATAGAAATTGCCAGGGCTATGACGGAGTTTTCAAGGACGATAGGTTTTCCAACGGCTCTTTCTGAAGTCAAAGGCTTTAATGATGAACACATTAGGAGAGCAGTGAATGCAGCAAAAAATCCGCAACTTGAATCAAAGCTTAAAAACATGCCTGTACCCATAACATCTGAAGAAGTTGAGCTGTACATTAAGCCAGTGCTTGAAGCAGCGAAAGAAGGAGATTTCGGTAAGATAAAATTCAGAGAATAAAACGCTTTTCCCAAAGGCATTATTTATCTATTTGACATTTTGTTTCTTAGTCAATATAATCATATGCGTAAAAATGCATAAACGTCATAACATTAAGAGGTAGCAAAATGATTGAAAGAAAACAAGATTACTTCAGAGTCCCAATCACCATGCCTTCAGATATGGTGGCTTATCTTGAAGACCTTGGCATACAATGCAAAAAGTCAGGCGGACATAAGATTGCCAATACAATGATAGTCAGGGCTGCAATCAAGCTTATTATGGAAATAGATCCGGATATCACAGAAGTGAAATCAGAAGAAGAGCTTGAAATCAGGTTCAAGAATGCTGCAAAAAGATATAAATAGAATCTTTTAATATTTATAAAAGCTTTAAATTATTCCGTAGCTTATTTTCTCTATTGTTTTAAATCTTTTTATATTACTATAAGTGTTTAAATCAAAAATCAATATTTCAATAAAGAGATGGTAAAAAGATGGAAGAAATCAAGAAGGACCTAGTTATAATCGGAGCGGGACCGGCAGGCCTGGGAGCTGCAGTCTATGCCTATAGGGCAGGCTTGGATTTTGCAATAACTGATAAGTTTTCTGCAGGCGGGCAGATAATAACCACAGAGCATATTGACAACTATCCCGGTTTCTACGAGGACATTTCTGGTTATGATTTAATGCAGAAGATGATAGAGCATATTAAAAAATTCGGCGTAGCTGTCCAGGAATTTTGTGAAATAAAAAATATTGCCGGGAAAAAAAAGATATCTAAAAAAAATAAGAAAGAAATTTTAAAAGAATATATCTGCGAATCTGAAGATAAAAGATTTTTTACAAATACTATCATCATGGCCACAGGAGCAGGACCAAAAAAACTTGGTGCAGAAAATGAAGAGAAATTCATAGGCAAAGGTATTTCTTTTTGTGCGACTTGTGACGGTGCTTTATATCGTGACATGGAAATAGCTGTTGTCGGAGGAGGAAATGCTGCTATAGAAGAAGCGCTTTTTCTGACAAAATTCGCATCCAAGGTATATATTGTCCACAGGAGGGATGAGCTGCGAGCTTCAAAAAGGGTGCAGGAAAAAGCATTTGTAAATCCTAAAATAGAATTTCTTTTAAGCAGCGAAATATTGCGATTTGAGGGTGGAGATAGAATAGAGCAAATCGTTCTGAAAAATAAGAAAACAAATTCAACTGATGAAATAAAGATTGCAGGAGTTTTTGAATATGTAGGGATTGTTCCCAATTCATCTATTCTTTCGGGTCTGGCTGATATGGATGAAAATGCTTTTTTGATTACTGATAAAAACCTTCAGACTTCAGCAGAAGGTGTTTTTGCTGCCGGGGATGTGCGCGACACACCACTGAAACAGGTAATAAGTGCAGTAGCAGACGGGGCATTGGCAGCAACTTCTGCAGAAAAATATATTGCTGGTTTTTTGAACAACAAGTCCTAAAAAAAGGCGGGTCTGGTTTGACACTGATAAAAAAAGGTGCAAAGGGTGTAAAAATAGTTGATATACAAAGCAGATTAAGGCTGCTTGGTTACGATCTTGGGATAACAGAAATAGACGGAATATTCGGTGAGGAAACCGAAATGGCTATAATGGAATTTCAGAAAAATAGATGTATTTCTGTTACAGGAGTAATTGATGATGAATGCTGGCAGGAACTTGTTGATGCAGGATATTCTATAGGGGACAGGCTTCTTTATTTAAAGGAACCACCTTTCAGGGGAGATGATGTAAAGATTCTTCAGTTCTGGCTAAAATCACTCGGATTTTTTAAAAATAATGAAAACGGGATATTTAATAAAAGCACCAGCAAAGCTTTGATGGAATTCCAAAAAAATATGAAACTGAAAATGGATGGTATCCTAGGCGGAAAAACACTCGAACATCTTATCGGTTTGAAAAGAATAATTAATGACAAGCAAAGTTCGAATTATCCCGTTTTAAAAAAAATAAAAAAAATCAGAAAAAATCCTTTAAAAATAATTATAGACTATGGCTTATTCCCTTCCGACATGAACAGGGCATTTGGAGATTTTCAAAAAAGTAAAATTGATTTTTGCTCTAAAATATCTTATTTCTGTTCAGAAATATTGAAAGCAAATGCGCTCTCTGTGTTTGTCACTTCTGAAAAAACAGGCTCTTCTTATCCCAGGCTTTTTTCAAGGATTAAGAAAGCCAATAAATCAAAAGGTGATTTGCTTTTAAGCATAAATATCAGCTGCAATGAAAATGAAGATGAAAATATATTCAGATGCCATTATTTCAAAGGAATAAAATCATTTTCGAGAAATGGTAAAATACTTGCAGATTTTTTATGTAATGAGTTTGAAAAAAATATGCCTGATACAACTGTAGAATCATTGGGTGCCAGTTATGCAATTCTGAAAGATACAAATATGACATCAGTTTATATAGAAGCAGGCAATATGAATAATAAGAAAATGGCTGCATTACTTGCAAAAGAGGATTTTCAAGCGCAAACAGGCAGATGTATTGCTGATGCTATAATAAAATATATCAGGGAAAATCTGTAATTGTATATGGCAGGCAGTTGATGATAAGCGGTAATAACATAAAAAAAAGTTTTTTATTTTTATCATTATTGTTAACTGCATTGTTTCTTTTAACAAGTGTTTTTTCCGGATGCAGTATCAATGATATGAAAAATAAATTAGGTTATCTGGTGAAGACTGAACCTGAAAAGACAGTAATTGATTTTCTAAACGCTCTCAGCACCAAAAGACCAGAAACCATATATGATGATTTTTTAAAGACAGAAGATAAAAATAATATCAGTAGGGAAAAATTTATAAACGAGCTTAATGTAATCCTTAATGATATTGAGGATATCGATATTGGCAATACGGTATATTTAGGCTATGAAAAAGAATTTGCCAAGGTAGTCTGTGAATTCAATGTCAGTTATGTGAACGGGGAAATGAAGGAATATAAAAAATATATATATCTTCTGGAAGAAAATAAAAGCTGGAAAATTGTTTTTGATAAAACTTTCTTCTGATATTTTTTTGCAGATATAATATTAAAATAATAAATTTAAACTTAATAAAAAAGTGCTAAAAAAGTAATAATATGAAAAAGTATATAAAAATATTTATATTTTTTATTTTTATCTGCTGCTTCACTTTGATTGTTTCAAGCAGCTGTTCGTTGTTGTCAAATGATATCTCTCTTGTTAATGAAAAAAACAGCGAGGAAGTTGTAGATGACGGCGGCTTTGATTTAAATAAAGAGCTTGAGAATATAAGTAAAAAAATGGTAAGTCCTCCGATAATAACTTCCCACAAGCTATATGAAGAATTTACCTCTGAAACAGATAAAAAAAATATTATTATTTATGGCGAGGCTATAGCGAATTCAAAAATAGAACTAAAAATAAATGGAAAGACATCAGACAAGCTGTATCAGGCAGACAGTTATGGAAAATTCAGGATAGAAGACGGTGTTGAATTAATTGAAGGACAGAATATCGTAAATTTATATAGCATAAATTCTTCAGGCATTATTAGCGAACCAACAAAACTTATTTTCATATTAAATGTAAAAAGAGCCCTTGATTTCAAGATTTACGAAGATTCACAAAGCCTGAAGGAGATAGACCAGTATTATTACAGCAGATCATATGAACCGCAAGCCTTTATACCAGGGAAGGGCATTCCTTTGAGTGAAGTTTATCTAAAAATAAATGACAAGATAATTGCCAGTACCCAAAGTGATTCTTCAGGAAATTTCAGTTTTGACGGGGTGAAGCTGGACAGGGGAGAGAATTCTATTTCTTTGTGGTGTCTTAACCTGAATCAGGAACCGAGCACTCCGGTAATAAAAACTGTACTCGTTCTTAATGATACTCTATCTCCAGAGCCTGTAAGTATGTCAGGCTATGTATCGGGTGACGGTAATTATCTGAATTGGGAGAAAAGCAGCGATGCTGAATTTTTATCATATAAAATCGTAAGGGTAGACGAACCCTGCAAAAACCCGCAGTATCCTACCGATAATGTAATTGCGACAATAACTGACAATTCAGTAACGAGCTATAAAGACGATAATGTAATAAGCGGTAAAGCTTATTTTTACACACTATGGGTTGTAGATAAAGCAGGCAATCTGATAAGCAGCAATATCCTGCCTTTACCTGCTCCCAAATACTACATTACATTGAAAAAAATGGAGAACATACAGGGCAATGTTATTGCAAGAAGGCAGTGGTACACACAATATTATGAAATAACTAATACCGGTAATGTGCCTTTAAATATTCAGCCTGTCTTTGACTTTTTTATCCTTAACCCGGAGTCAGATCCGGAAATGGCACTAAATCCATTATGGGCGGTGTATATCTGGGATCCAAATACAGGCACTAATTATTATTCAAACGAAGATATAAAGGTTTCCCAGGTTGCTGACTGGATAAATGTATATGGTACTGAAAGCGTAGAGGAAACAGTAACGTATAATAATGACAAATCAGTTAAGACAACGACGATAGTGACTACAATCAGGCAAACTCAGGAAAAAGATGGTAAAAGAATCGCAGTATCTACTGTAACAACGAGAATAATAAAAACAGAAACTGCTACAGGAAAGATTATTTCTGATACCAGCTCTTCCGATTCTTCAGAATCGATTGTTGAGCCAGAAAAGGTAGGTTCTCCTATTCCAGGCATTCAGCCAGGACAGACAATAAGGATAGCTGTCAAGATTGTCAATGTCGCAGCTGATAATGGAGATAAAATAACGGTTCATTTCCATTTCGCTCCTGCGGACTGTCAGGGCTATTTCTTTACTGAAGATATGGCATCAACAGGAGACATCCAGGTAACTAGTAGTGGAAAATAAAGCGTATTTTATTATATAATGATATCTTTGATTAAATCCTTTTCGGGAAGTCGAATTTTAAGAGGTGGGACATGGTCAACAAAGATAAAGAAAAAAAAATTAATATAAATGGTGAAAAAGATAAAATGAAAAAAGAAAAGCCTGAAACAAATATTAACGGTGAAGAAAAAAAAATGAAAAAGAAATCAAAAGGCAATGGGGATTATATAAAAGAGTTAATGGAAAACGAAGATATTTCTGAAAACCTTATCGCCAGGGAACTTCTTGAAGAGATGGAACTCTTAAAGAACGAATTAAACAAATTTAAAGAATCCGAAAATGAACATATAGACAGGATAAAAAGGATTCAGGCTGATTATGAAAATTATCGGAAAAGGACTATAAAAGAGCAGGCAGAACTGATTAAAAGAGCCAACAAAGACCTTATTGAAAAGCTTCTTCCGGTTTTAGACAGTTTTGACAGTGCTATTGAAATGGCTGTTTCTTCAGGGAATGAAGATAATGAATTTTTTAAAGGCTTGAAAATGATTTACGATAAGTTTATTGAAGTCATGGAAAAAGAAGGATTAAAAATAATTGAACCTGTCGGTGAGGAATTTGACCCCCATGTATGCGAAGCTGCAGTTACAGAAACTGCTGATGATGTGAAGGATCATCATATTATATCTGTTTTACGAAAAGGGTACATGCTTAATGATTATGTAATAAGGCCAGCCGTGGTGAAAGTTTGTATTAAATAGCTTTAAAATAAATAATAATTCAAACGGAAAGGACCGGGAAAATTGAATAAGAAATTTGCAATAGGGTGTTCTATAATAGCGGTTCTGGTTATAGTAATACTGATTGCTGTCTTTTTTGGAGTTTATATCAATATAAGAAATAATATGGTTGCCAAGGATGTAAAAGTTGATGAATCCTGGGCTCAGGTGCAGAATGTTTATCAGAGAAGACTGGACCTCATACCTAATATAGCAGAAGCAGCTAAAGCTTATCTCAAGCTTGAAAAAGATATTTTTGAGGCAATTGCAGCTGCCAGAAGCGGGATTCAATCCGCACAGACTCCTACCGAACTCGAGAATGCTGCCAGTGAAGTCAATTCACTTATCAGAGATATAAAAGTTACTGTTGAAGATACTCCCGAGCTTAAAGCAAGTGAGACTATAAGGGATCTGATGAACCAGCTTGAAGGTACTGAAAACAGAATAACTGTTGAAAGACAAAGATTTAATGAGTCAGTAAGAGACTATAATGTCTATATAAAATCATGGCCGAACTCTATTATTGCAGGCAGACTGGGATTTGAAGAAAGAGAATTCTTTACTGCTGAGGAGGGTGCAGAAACTGCTCCTGAAATAGATATGAGCATTGAATAAAAGTCTTATTTAAATAAATAATAAATATATTGCATATCTGATAACTTTGATTTTACAGATATTTGCTTAAGTATCCGGGAAGGTAATTTTGCTTTTGAATAAAAAAATATTTATAGTTACTTTACTTCTGTTTTTATTCATTTTAAGTATTTTTTCATTTATACCTATAAGTAAAATTTTTTCTGAGCCTCAGTACCCTGATTACCAAGGTTATGTAAATGACTTTGCATCAGTTTTTGACTCAGAGTCTGTATCGGATATGACCGATACGATAATTGATCTTGAATCCAGTACGGGTGCCGAAATTGCAGTAGTTACGATTCAGAACCTTGAAGGTGTTACCATTGAAGAATATGCCGTAGAGCTTTTTGAAAAATGGGGAATAGGCAAAAAAGATGAAGACAATGGAGTTTTGCTATTAATTTCTGTTGAAGACAGACAGTTAAGAATAGAAGTAGGTTACGGTGCTGAAGGCGCAGTTACGGATTTGGAATCCAGCCGGATAATAAATGACATAATAGTTCCTTTTTTCAGGGACGGTAATTACGGAGCAGGTGCCTATAATGGTGTTATTGCTATTGCAAATGAGATATATTCAGATGCAGGACTGACGTCAGTCGAACAGGAAGTAAGCACAACTTATATTCCTTCAGCGAGCATATCCGGAGGTGGAAGCGATATAAAATATTTTTTTATATGCTGCTTTCCGATAATAGCAATAATCATAATAATAACTACTATTGTTAATATTTTTAAAAGGAAATGTCCGAAGTGTAAAAAACTCAAGCTAAAAATAAAGGAAAAAATCCTTGAACAACCTACTTATACGAGCAAAGGAAAAAAACTTGTAATAAGAGACTGTTCGTATTGTGGATATCATGATGAAAAAATTGTGGATATTCCAAGAAAAAGCAGGTCCTCAGGAGGAGGCTTCATAGGAGGCGGAGGATTCGGTGGAGGAAGTTCCGGCGGAGGATTCGGCGGTTTTGGCGGAGGAAGTTCCGGCGGAGGAGGTTCAAGCGGAAGATGGTAAAAAATATTATAAATGTCGTTATAAAAAAAGAGTTTCTTGCAGAAAATATTGTAAAACTTGTTATTTATAATCCCCAGATTGCCAAAAAGGCAAAGGCAGGGCAATTTGTCATTATAAGAGTAGATCCAAAAGGAGAGAGGATACCTCTCACTATTTCTGATTCTGATGAAAAAGCCGGAAG
>JAQVJB010000017.1 GCA_028695395.1 Actinomycetota bacterium
ACTATATGCTGCTGCAAAAAAATCTTGTTTATACTGCTCTGACAAGGGCAAAAGAACTTGCAGTAATTGTAGGAAGTAAAAAAGCTATAGGTATGGCTATAAGCAGGAATCATGTAGAAAATAGATTTACAAACTTAAAAAATCTTTTATGAATTTCCCCTATCTCAAGGGCTATTTATATCATCAGAGAGGTTTTTTCTTATAGAAGTCTTATTTGCGCCTATATTGAATTATTTTTTTTTCATGCTATAATCATTCAAGGTTTTTTAGAAATATATTATTTTTTGTTAGTGGGCAAAACCCACTATTTTTATTATTTAATGGTTATTCTTGCAGGTGGTAAAGATTGAATAAAGAATTGATTAATGCTTTAAGAGAGCTTGAAAAAGAAAAGGGTATAGATATAGGCACTATTATAGAGGGTCTTCAGGTAGCTCTTGTTTCTGCATATAAGAAAAATTATAAGATAGCATATGAAGCTAAGGTTGATATAGATATTAAAACCGGTGAAATAAAAGTATTGAAAATACTTGACGAAGAAGAGGCAAAAGAAGCAGGTGCTGACGAGATTGATGTCACTCCGGAAAATTTTGGAAGAATAGCAGCTCAAACAGCAAAACAGGTTATAACTCAAAAGATAAAAGAAGCTGAAAGAGAAGTCATGTATAATGAGTTCCGTGACAGAGCCGGCGATATGGTAATTGGCATAATCCAGCAAAATGATTCAAGATATACTTTAGTCGATCTTGGAAAAGTAGAAGCCTTGCTTCCATTAAGTGAACAGGTTCCCGGTGAGAGATATAAGCATGGAGAAAGAATAAAATGCTATATATCTGAAGTAAAGAAAGGAACAAAGGGCCCTCAGGTCATTGTTTCAAGAACACATAGCGGTTTAATAAAAAAACTTTTTGAGCTGGAAGTGCCGGAAATATATGAGGGCGTAGTAGAAATAAAAAGTGTTGCCAGAGAAGCTGGCTTCAGGACAAAGATTGCGGTAGACTCGAATGAGAAAAATGTAGATGCAGTAGGAGCATGCGTAGGACCCAAAGGCTCAAGAGTAAGAATGGTCGTTGACGAGCTTGCAGGTGAAAAAATAGATATAGTGCAATATAGCAATGATATAGTTTTATTTATAAAGAATGCTTTAAGCCCTGCTAGAGTTTTAAAGGTGCTCACTGATGAAGAAAAGAAATTTGCTCTTGTTGTTGTTCCAAACGATCAGCTTTCTCTTGCGATTGGAAAAGATGGTCAGAATGCCAGACTGGCAGCAAAACTTACTAATTGGAAAATTGATATTAAGAGTGAAATGCAGTACGAAAAAGAATTAAATGACGCACGGGAAGAAAGAAAAAAAGCAACATAAGTACAGGTGAATTAAATAAATGGTTTCAGCCAGAATATATGAAATAGCAAAAAAAAATAATATTTCGTCTAAAGAGCTTTTGGAATTATGCCAGAAGATAGGAATAGATGCAAAGAGCCATTCTTCAGCTATTCATGATGAAGAAATAGTCAAGATAGAAAAAGCTTTGGAAGAGAAAAGCGGAAAAGATAGTAAGCCGGATAAAGCAGCAGAAGAGAGAAGCGGATCAGCCGCAGGGAAAAGACCGAAGGATAAAGTACTGCTAGAAAAATCAGTACTAGATGAAAAAAAATCCATTGAGATTAAGGATGAGGATTTAAAAACATCTGCAAAAAAAGCTAAATCTGTAAAGCCCAGGGAAAATATTGAAGATCTATCAGAAGATGAGCTTGAGCCAAGAACAAAACCGGCTTCTAAGTGGGAAGAAGAAAAAAAGATAAACATAAGAAACGTATTATTAAAAGAGCTTGACAGGGAAGATCAGCTTACAAGATTCAGGGCGAAACCAAAAACTCCTAAGGAAAAGGTTAAAAATAAAGATAATCAGGAAATCACTCCTAAAGAGAAAGAGATAAAAAAAGAACCTGAAGATATAAAAAAAAGACCTGAGATCAAGAAGATAATAGAAGTTCCTACAGGCATAACATTAAAACAACTTTCTGAAAAAATAAGTATACCGTCAAGCGAGATAATAAAAAATCTTTTTGCTCTTGGGGAAGCCATTAATATAAATCAGTCTTTAAGTAATGAGATTATTGATATTCTTTCTGAAGAGTATAATTTTAAATACAGCATCATAGGTTTTGAAGAAAATTTAGAAGAACTATTTAAAGACTCTCCCAGCGATCTTGAAATAAGACCACCTATTGTTACCGTTATGGGACATGTTGACCACGGGAAAACAACACTTCTTGATTCTATAAGAAAATCTGATGTCGCTGAAAATGAAGCGGGCGGTATAACGCAGCATATCGGTGCTTATCAAATCGAATATAAAGAAAGAAAAATTACTTTTATCGATACACCGGGTCACGAAGCTTTTACCTCCATGCGGGCAAGAGGAACAAAAGTAACAGATATTGCTGTTATAGTCGTGGCTGCAAATGACGGTATAATGCCTCAGACTGTAGAAGCTATAAATCATGCCAAGGCAGCAAATGTTCCTATAATTATAGCGATTAACAAAATAGATCTTCCTGATGCAGATTCAGCGAAAATAAAAAAAGATCTTACAGAATATAATCTGGTTCCTGAAGAATGGGGCGGAGACACTATTTGTGTTGAAATATCAGCTAAAAATAAAATCAATATAGATGAATTGCTTGACATGATTCTTTTAGTCGCTGATATGAATGAAATAAAGGGAAATCCTAAAGCTGAAGGTTTCGGAATAATAATAGAATCCAGACTCGACAAGGGATTGGGACCTGTCGGTTCGCTTATAATTAAAAGAGGCTCAATAAATGTTGGAGATTTCTTTATTGCCGGCAATTCTTTTGGAAGAGTAAGAGCACTGCAGGATGATAAAGGGAAAAAAATAAATAAAGCTCTGCTCTCGCAACCTATTGAGATACTTGGATTTTCAACAACACCAGAAGCAGGGGACCAGTTTTTTATTGTAAAAAATGAGAAAGTCGCAAAAAATATACTTGCAAAGAAGGCTTATGCTGAAAATTTAAGCAAAATATCTGAAAGCAGGCGCCATATCAGCCTTGAAGAATTTTCGGAGATTGCAAAATCAATTGAGGTTAAAAAACTTGAAATAATCCTTAAAGCTGATGTAAATGGTTCGCTTGATGCCGTGGAGCAGTCATTAAAAAAAATAGAAGATGAAAAAATGAAAATAAATATTTTGCATAAAGGAGTAGGAGCAATAACTGACAGTGATATTATCCTGGCAGCTGCTTCCGATGCAATTGTAATAGGTTTTGGAGTAGTACCGACTACAAAAGCAAAAGAGATAGCAAAGAAAGAAAAAGTAGATATAAGAACATACAATATAATATATAAGCTTATCGATGAATTGATTCTTGCTTTCAAGGGAATGCTTGAGCCTGAAACAGAGGAATATGAAAAAGGCAGGATAGAGGTAAGGGAATTATTTAAAATGCCTAAAGTAGGGTCGGTAGCTGGTTGTTATGTGCTTGAAGGCGAAGCAGAAAGAAACAATCTGGTAAGAATTGTAAGAGATGGGAAAATCGTGCATGAAGGCAAGATAGCGTCAATACATAGATTTAAGGAAGATGTTAAAAAAGTAAGTGCGGGATACGAGTGCGGAATAAAAATTGAGAATTTTCAGGATATAAACAAAGGCGATATTTTTGAAGTCTTTGAAATAAGAGAAATTAAAGACATTTCCGCATAAACCTCAAAAATATTAAAAGATATGCTTAATAATAAACAATCAGTGACTTATATTATTTTTTGGCTATGGATAAATTAAAAAAAACTGAAATAGATCTTCAAAGAGAAATCAGTTTTATAATAAATTCAAAGGTTAAAGATCCCAGAGTCGGATTTGTGACAATTACGGGTGTTAAACTTTCTCCAGATTTTCATTATATGGATGTTTATTTTACATTACTTGATGAAAATGGGAATTTAAAGTTATGCTTAAAAGGTTTGAATGCATGTAAGGGATTTATTAAAAAGAATATACAGTCAAGAATAAAGATAAAAAATATTCCTGAGATAAAATTCATATATGATGAATCAATAGAAAACGGCTTGAGGATAAATAAAATTATCGAAGAATTGAAGAATAAAGAAAAAAATAGCTGATTTGAATAAAGAAGAATCAAATAAAAATAATTTAGAATTCATAAATGCAATAAAAGAAAATAAGGATTTTCTTTTATTTACGCATGCCTATCCTGACGGAGATGCACTTGGTTCGATTCTTGCATTTTATAAAATGCTAAAAAATATGAATAAAAATGTTTATGCTATCTGCAATAGTGAAATGCCCTATCAGTATAAATTTCTTTCTGATAATAAAGAAATATTAAAAACAATGGATAATATTGATAGAGATATAAAATATGTATCTGTTTTTGTTGATTGTGCCGATATCCAAAGAGTTCTTATAGATTATAAGGACATACTGGATAATTCAAAAATAATAATAAATATCGATCATCATTTAAGCAATACGTATTTTGGTGATATTAATATAGTTTTTCCTGAAAAATCTGCAACCTCTGAAATAATATATCTTTTGATTGAAGAATATCTTAATGAAAAAATGGATAAAGATATTGCAGAAGCTTTATATACAGGCATATTGACTGATACAGGCAAATTTCAATATTCAAATACTACAAAGGATGTACATAAAATAATAAGCAGGCTCCTGGAATACAATATTAACCCATCTGAGATTTATAGCAGTATTTATGAAAATGAACCTGCAAATAGATTTAAACTTCTTGCTTTAGTACTTGGAAGAACAAAAATATTTCAAAACAATAACCTTATTTATTCTTTTATAAAAATGGAAGACTTTAATAAATTAGGTCTTCCATTTTCTGCTAATGACGGGATCATTGAAATACTAAGAACAGCTAAAGATGTAAAAGTTGCAGCTCTTTTCAAAGAAGTTAAAAAAAATAATTACAAAGTATCTCTCAGGTCTTCTGATGAAACAGTCAATGTTGCTGCAATTGCTGAAAAATTTGGCGGAGGAGGACATAAAATGGCCTCTGCATATATTGCAGCCGGCAATCTGAAAAAAGCTATATCTGATTTGGACCGAGCTATTGAAAATAATCTTTAAAAAAAATTAAAAGCATGGATATAAAAAAAAGAATTGATTTTAATGGTGCTATTTTATTAGATAAAAGTCCTGGAATGACTTCGTTTGATGTTCTGAGAATTCTTAAAAAGAGTTTTTTTTTAACAAAATAGGGCATGCAGGCACGCTTGATCCAATTGCTGAAGGTTTACTTATTATATTATTGAATAAAGCTGTAAAATTATCATCTGATTTTTTATCACTCGATAAAGAATATATTTCTTTAATAAAATTGGGAATTACTACCGATTCTTTTGATATGGATGGAAAAATAGTCAGGACTAGCAAGATACCCAAATTGGGTGAAAGCGATATATCAGAGATAATTAAAGGTTTCCAGGGAGATTACAGGCAGACCATTCCGATTTTCAGTGCAAAAAAATTAAAGGGGAGGCATTTATATGAATATGCCCGAAAAAATATTGATACTGAAAAAATAAAAAATGATGTAAGAATAAATAAAATAAGTATAATAAAATTTCAATCACCTGATTTATATTTAAGATTATCTGTGAGTTCGGGGACGTATATCAGGGCAATTGCAAATGATATCGGTGAAAGAATAGGCTGCGGAGCTTCAATGGCAAAGCTTAATAGGCTGAGAATAGGTGAATTTCTCGTAAAAGATGCTTTAAAAACAAATGAAGCCTTAAATATTTTAGATTGTTATTATAGTAGAAAAATAAGCGGAAAAGAGATAAAAAGCACTAAATCTTTAATCCCTGTAAAAAATCTGGTAATGAATTATAAAAAAATATATGTTAAGGAAAGATATCTGAAAAATTTTGAGCTGAACGGTCCCTTATATGAAGAAATGATAGAACCTGGATTAAATCGAGAATTAGAATTTAAACCTGGGGAGATAATAATAATTAATTCAGAAAAATTTAGTAAATCATATATACACAGGGCTATTTCAGAATTTAAATTAAAAGAAATTTCAATGGAAAACAGAAAACTTTCAAAATCTCTTTCAATAAACTAAAGTATTCCGAGATGTTAAAGATAATCAGACTAAATGAGATAAAAAATAACTATTATAAAGAAAAAAACATAGTAGTCATCGGTTTTTTTGATGGCGTACATAAAGGCCATGAAAATATCATAAAAAAGTGTGTTGAAAAAGCAATGCTGTCCGGGAAAAGAAGCATAGCCCTGACTTTTGACAGGCCTCCTAAAAATATAATAACAGGCAGAAAAGAAAAAAAACTCATAATTTCCTTTAAAGAAAAAATAAAAATAATAAGCAGCTTAGGAATAAAACAGATAGTTTCTGTAAGTTTTGATAAATATTTTGCAAATCTGACCCCCAGGCAGTTTTGCGAGGATATTATCATTAATAAATTGAATGCTGCAGAGGTATTCGTAGGAGAGAATTTTAAATTTGGGAAGGATGCTTCTGGTGACACTGATTTCTTAAATGAATATTTTTTAAATTCAGTAGTTAAAATCAATATTATAAACTTGCTTAAGATCAAAGGACAAATTGTTTCAAGCACTGAGATAAGAAGATTCTATGAAAAAGGGGATATTGATAATATAAAATTATTTATGGGCCGTTACCCTTCAATATCTGGAAAAGTCGTAAGAGGTTTTAACAGAGGGAGCAGAATTGGATTTCCGACTGCGAATATAGAGCTTGATGAAAATTATATGATTCCAAAAAAAGGTGTTTATTTTGCAAAGATAAATATCCAGGGCTATAATACAATATTTCCCTCAGTAGTAAATATTGGAAATAATCCGACTTTCGGGATAAGGAAAATTTTGTTGGAAGCACATATAATTGAATTTAAAGAAGAAATTTATAATAGGCTGATAAATGTAGAATTAATTAAATTTCATAGGCAGGAGTTAAAATTTCAGGATGAGAGCAAGCTGATAAAACAAATAAATTCAGATATTAAAGAAGGAATAGAATTTTTTAAAGTTAAAAACTATAATGATATTGAGGATGATAAGTAAAATTAAGGTTGATTAGTAAATAATGAATTTTTAGTATTAATAATAAAATAATATAGTGATATTATTAATCTAAAAAAAATATTTGACTAATCAATAAAAATTTAATAATAATATAAACTTGTGCAATAATTTTTAAGAGATTGAAAATTTTATAAATATTTTTTATATGTATCATAATTAATAAAAGGGGTGAACTTAGGAATTGTCTATTACTAAAGAATTAAAAAAGGATATTATAGGTAAGTTTAAAATACATGAAAACGATACTGGTTCAGCAGAAGTTCAGATTGCTATTTTAACTACAAGAATAAATAGGTTAAACGAACATCTTAAATTGAATAAGACCGATCATTCTTCAAGAAGAGGACTTGTAATTATGGTTGGCAGAAGGAAAAGGCTTATTGAATATTTAAAGAATAATGATCTTGCTAAATATAAAAGCCTAATAAAAGAGCTAGGACTTAGAAAATAACAGTTTTAAGCTTTAATGATAATAAATATAAATAATTTTGCTTGGAGAATGAATAATAAGTAATGAATGAAAAAAATAATTATATTGGTGAAGATAGTATAGAAGTTGAAATAGGTGGAAAAATTATATCTTTTTCTACTGGTAAGCTTGCAAAGCAGACAAATGGCTCTGTACTTGTAAAATGTGGGAGCAGCGGTGTTCTGGTAACCTCAGTAATGTCTGAAAATGCAGACAAGAACGGTGATTATTTCCCTCTTGTTGTTGATGTTGAAGAAAGAATGTATGCAGCAGGAAAAATACCCGGCGGGTTTTTTAAAAGAGAAGGTAAGGCAAGCGATAAAGCAATACTGCTTTCAAGGCTGACTGACCGGCCTCTAAGACCTCTTTTTGATAAGAATTTTAGAAATGAAGTGCAGATTGTTGCTACAATATTATCTGTAGACCAAATAAACCCATTTGATGTACTGGTGATCAATGGGGCATCAATGGCTTTGATGATTTCGGATATACCTTTCCAGGAACCTATTGGTGCAGTAAGGGTCGGCAAAATAAATAATGAATATATTGTTAACCCCAATTATGACCAGATTGAAGAATCAAGCATTGATATTATCATTGCAGGTACTGAAAATGCTATTTTGATGGTAGAAGCAGGGTGTAATGAAGTCAGCGAACAAACAATAGTTGATGCTATAGGATTAGCACATGCAGAGATAAAAAAAATAATTGAAGTTCAGAAGGATTTTCAAAAGAAAGTTGGCTTAGAAAAAAAACAGCCGATTCTTTTTGAAGTAAATGAAGAGGTAAAAAAGAGATTAAATGAAATTGCTCATGACCCTATAGTGAAAAAACTTGAAGAAATAGTTCAATATTCTGAATCTGGCCAGATTGAGAAAATAATGGAAAATTCCAAAAAAGGCTATTTCCAGGATGAACTAAAAAAGATATCGCAGAATATCATAGAAAATATTTCGGAAGAATTTCCTGACAGCACATCTAGCATTGAATATTGCCTTAAAGAACTTGAGAGAAAGCTAGTAAGGAGAACTATTATTGATAAAAATATTCGTCCTGACGGAAGAAAACCTGATGAAATCCGTCCAATCAGTTGTGAGGTAGGATTATTTCCTGAAACAACACATGGTACGGGTTTATTTACAAGAGGGAAATCTCAGGCTTTGACTATTCTTGCTCTCGGTTCAATGAAAGAGTCTCAGCGGATCGACAGTATTGACAATGAAGAATTTAAAAGATTTATGCATCATTATAATTTTCCTGCTTTTTCAGTTGGTGAAACGGGAATGTCAAGAGGCCCTAAAAGAAGAGAGATCGGCCATGGTGCTTTAGCCGAAAGAGCTATTAAGCCAATGATACCAAGTAAGGAAACATTTCCTTATTCTTTGAGGCTTGTTTCGGAAATACTTTCTTCAAACGGTTCAACTTCGATGGCAAGCGTATGTGGTTCAACTCTTGCTTTGATGGACGCAGGTGTTCCGATAACAAATCCTGTTTCAGGTATAGCAATGGGTCTTGTAAAAGATGATGAAAGTGATAAATACGTTGTCCTAACAGACATTCAGGGAATAGAAGATTTTTATGGAGATATGGATTTTAAAGTAGCCGGAACAGAAAATGGGATTACGGCACTGCAGATGGACATAAAAATAAAAGGCATATCAGTTGATATTATTCAAGATGCAATAATAAGAGCTAAAGAAGGAAGAATGTTTATCCTGCGGAAAATGCTTGATACAATTCCTCATTTTAGGGAAAATCTTTCATCTTGCGCTCCAAAGATAACAACTTTTAGAATACCTAAAGATAAGATAGGTGAAATCATAGGTCCTGGCGGTAAAAATATCAAAGCAATAAAGGAAGAATTTGATCTTGATGAGATAGAATTATATGATGAAGATAATGAAGGCGTTGTACAGATAACTTCAGCAAATGAGGAAAATGTTATTCTAGCCAGAAAGAAAATAGAAGCACTTGTTAAAGGTTTTGATGATATAAATATGGGTGACGAGTTTCTTGGAACAGTAGTAGGTATCACGAAGTTCGGTGCTTTTATAAATCTTATTCCGGGTATAGATGGCTTACTCCATATTTCAAAGATATCAGACCAGAGGGTTGAAAAAGTAGAAGATTTTCTTAAGCTTAATGAAAAATTAATGGTAAAAGTTTCATTTATAGATAAGAAAGACAGAAAAATATCCCTCGAAAGAGCCTGAAAATTAGTTCCTGAAAAATTTCCAGAAATAGTTGAGGTATAGTATTGTCCAAACCTGTTTTAGAAAATTATGAAATCACTGAGTTAGATAACGGTATTAGAATTGTAAGCGAGTACATACCTTATTTCAGATCAATTTCTCTTGGTCTCTGGGTTGCCAGCGGTTCGAGAAACGAAAATAAAAGAATCAATGGAATAACCCATCTTATTGAGCATCTTGTTTTTAAAGGAACAAAAAAAAGATCTAATAAAGAAATAGCTATTGAGTTTGATTCATTAGGTGCAGATTTCAATGCTTTTACCGACAAAGAGAATTCATGTTTTTATTGTGATTTTATTGATACCCATTTACATAAATGCACCGAATTATTATTCGATATTGTATTCAATCCAGTTTTTTCTGAAGACAGTATCATTACTGAAAAAAAAATAATCCTTGAAGAAATAAAAATGGTGGAGGACACTCCCTCTGAAGATATTTTAAATTATTTTTATGAGATAGTGCTGAACGAACATCCTTTAAGTTTTCCGATTCTTGGGACAAAAAAATCATTAAAAGAAATAAATCAGAAAGATATATTAGATTATTTTAATAAAAATTATGTTTTTAAAAATATAGTTATTTCAGCTGCCGGAAATGTCAAACATAAAGAGCTGGTAGATGCAGTAAAAAGTAATATAAAAGATTATGACGGTAAATTTTTAAAGGAAAAAGAAAATGTTTTCCTAAAAGAACCTTTACATAAAAGACACATAAAAATCATTAAAAAGAAAATCAATGCTTCAAATCTTTGCTATGGTACTGTAGGGTGCAACAGATCAAGTCCTGATAGATTTCCTCTTGGACTATTGATGAACATAATCGGAGGAAGCATGAGCAGCCGTCTTTTTCAAAAAATAAGGGAAGATAATGGTTTAGCTTATTCAGTCTATGCCGGCAATATGCAATACACGGATACAGGTTTAATAGATATATATGCTGCAAGTGATCCCAGAAATCTTGTTAAAATTGTTGAAATAATTGAAAATGAAATAAAAGATATCAAAGAAAATGGTTTAAGCGATATTGAACTCGATAGGGCTAAAGAGAATATTAAAGGTGGGATTGTTTTAAACATTGAGGAAATAAGTTCAAGAATGTTTAGATTCGGTAAAAGTCTTTTAATGGAAAATGAAATTTTGCCTATTAGCCGCATTTTAAATAAAATAGATATGGTAAAAGCAATTGAAATACAGGAAATGGCAAATAAATACTTTAATCCTGATAGAATAGATATAGTAATAATGGGAAAAGGGAACAAGAGGAGTTTCAAATGAAAAATATAGCTCTTTTTGGAATATGCGGGAAAATGGGAAAAGCTATGCTTGGCGAACTGGTGCTTGAAAAAGAAATAAATATTGTTGCCGGATTCGATAAAGTTAGCATAGGTACAGATATAGGAGTTTTAAACGGTAGAGATATTACAGGTATAAAAGTTACCGATAGTTATGATGATGTAAAAGAAGCAGAACCGAATCTTATTATTGATTTTACCGGACCGGATTCAGTATTTGATAATATAAAATGGGCTATAGGTAACAATATCGATATCATAGTCGGTGCAACCGGCCTTAAGAAAAATGAAATTGAAAACTTAAGAAAAAAAAGCAAAGAATTTAAAAGTAAAGTTTTTATTGTCCCTAATTTTTCTATTGGTGCAGTAATAATGATACTTCTCAGTAAATTGAGTGCAAAATATTTTGATAATTGTGAAATAATAGAAATGCATCATGAAAATAAGAAAGATGCTCCAAGCGGAACTTCCATTTTAACTGCTGAAAGCATTGCTAAAACAATAAAATATAATGATTCAGATATAAATGATGGCGAGATAGAAAGTATTGAAGGAAGCAGAGGGGCATTTGTAAATGGCTTGCATGTGCATAGTGTAAGATTGCCGGGTCTTCTTGCACATCAATCAGTTATTTTTGGATCAAAAGGGCAGACACTGACTATCAGGCATGACAGTTTTGACAGGTCTTCTTTTTATCCCGGGCTGATAATGGCAATAAAAAATATAGATAATTTAACAAATTTTACATACGGACTTGAAAGCTTGATAAAATTATAAATAATTTTCTGGAGGAGAAAATGTCAGATTTTGGTGAAGTAATTACAGCGATGGTCACTCCTTTTGATAAGGATTTTAATATTGACTGGAATTCAGTGGACATTATAATTGATTATCTTATCGAAAATGGGACCGACAGTTTTCTTATGGCAGGCACTACCGGGGAATCGCCTACACTTTCAGATAATGAAAAAATTGAATTATTCAGATTTGCAAAAAAGAAACTTAAAAACAATATGCCGGTAATTGCAGGAACAGGAAGCAATGACACAAAGCATACTATCGAGCTCTCAAAGGCAGCGCAAGAAGAAGGTGTGGATTGCCTTTTAATTGTAACTCCTTATTATAATAAACCTACCCAGAAAGGTCTGATAAACCATTACAGGCAGATATCAGAATCTGTCGACATACCTATTATTTTTTATAATGTTCCTTCTAGGACAAGCTGCAATATAACATCTTCAACATGTCTTTCGCTATCAAAGTTTGAAAATATCATAGGAGTTAAAGAGGCAAGCGGGGATATGAAGCAGATAGCTGAAATAATCAGGGATTGCCCTGATGAATTCATAGTATATAGCGGAAATGATGGTGATACTTTTCCTGTAGTTGCTTTAGGAGGCAAAGGGGTTGTAAGTGTTGCATCTCATATAATAGGCAAGGAAATCAAAGAAATGATTGATTTATTAAAGGACAATAAAATAAACGAAGCAGCGGCAATGCATAAAAAATACCTTAATATATTTCATGGGATATTCATAACTACAAGTCCTATTCCTATAAAAAAAGCTTTAAACCTTATGGGAATCCCTGCAGGATATTTAAGGCCTCCTCTTTGTGATATGGAGTTAGACGAAGAAGAAAAATTTGCAAAGCTCTTAACTGATTATAAACTGATTTAATTTTAATAATAATTTTTTAGAAAATATGGCAAGAAAAACAAGTTTAAAACTTATTCCTATCGGAGGATTAAACGAAATAGGCAAAAATATGATGGTCCTTGAGAAGGATAATGACATGATAATCATTGACTGTGGGGTCATGTTCCCTGATGATGAATTTCTTGGGCTAGATTATATCATACCTGATTTTTCCTATGTAAAGCGAAATTCACAGAAATTAAAAGCGATAATCATCACACACGGACATGAGGACCATATAGGAGCTGTCCCTTTTTTATTAAAGGAAGTCAGTGCACCTATTTATGCAAACAAACTTACACTGGGCTTAGTTCAATTAAAACTCAATGACCACCAGATTTTTGAAAATACGATACTTAATGAAATAAATGAAGATACAAAACTTGAAATAGGTTCTTTTATTATTGAATTCTTCAGGGTGAATCACAGCATACCTGAGTCATTTGGGGTTATAGTAAAAACAGATATTGGTACAATAATGCATTCTGGAGATTTTAAATTCGATCAAAGTCCTATTGATAATAAAACAACTGATTTTTCAAAGATAGGCATGTTCGGGCGGGAAGGTGTTCTTGCTTTATTGTGCGATAGCACGAATGCTGAAGAAAAAGGATATACTTTACCTGAGAGAGATGTAGGAAAGACTCTTTCAGAAAAATTTTCTCAATCTGAAGGCAGAGTTATTATCGCAACATTTTCATCACATATACATAGGATACAGCAGATAATGGATATGTCTGCAAGCTATAAAAGGAAGCTTGCCATTTCAGGCAGATCTCTTCTTAAGACAATAAAAATATCAAGCGAACTAGGTTTTCTGAAAATTCCCGAGGACCTGATAATTCCTATAAGCAATATCAATGACTATCCATTAAAAAGAGTTGCCATTCTTTCAACTGGAACACAAGGCGAACCATTATCTGCCTTATATAAGATGGCCTTAAATGAACATAAACGAATTCAGATAATGAATAAAGATATGGTAATAATTTCAGCATCCCCTATACCGGGCAATGAAAAGGCTATTGCAAATATTATCAATATGCTTATCAAACATGGAGCAGATGTTTTTTATGAATCAATAGCTGGCGTACATGTTTCAGGTCATGCAGCACAGGAAGAAATTAAGTTAATGATAAATCTTATTAAACCAAGATACTATATTCCTATTCATGGAGATAATATGCATAAAGCAAATAGTGCAAAACTTGCCAAAGATGTAGGAATACCGGAAAAGAACATAGTAATAGCTCAAAATGGTGATGTAATTAAGATAAATTCTAATTTTTGCAAGGTTACCAAAAACATTATTATGAAGAATATCTATATAGATGGTGTAGGATATGGAGAGATAGATGATATGGTTCTTAAGGACCGTAAATTGCTTGCAAGAGATGGAGTAATATTCAATATACTGAATATAGACCTAAAAAAAGAAGCGCTTATTTCAGAACCGGAAATTATGTTTAGGGGAGTTACTTATATGGAAAACTTTGATTCAGTAATAAAAGATTGCAAAAATTTAGTAAAAGATTTTATTCAGACCTGTTTTAATAATAATATTAGAACAGAATCAAACATGGAAAAGTACATTAACAGCAGATTGGAAAAGTATCTTATCAAGAAAATAAGGATGAAACCGGTAATAATGACGAAAGTACTTTTTTTCGATAATAATTAAACAAATGCTGATTTATTTTTCAAATGGTCACAAATAAAAAATCAAAATCAAATACTACAAATAAGCTGCAGAATAAAAAAATAAAAAAAATTCTGGATGATCAGCAACGTTTTGAAAAAAATTATGTAAAAAGCAGGGTTGAAGTATATGGGATTCTGATAATAATGATATCGATTCTTTTTTTGATAAGTGTTTTTGTCAGGAACGACAGTGGGTTTATCCTGAGGTATATCAATTATTTTCTCTCATATTTATTCGGTACCGGAAAATTTATTTTTTCAATTCTTGTGCTTTTCTGGGGTATAAGTTTTTTCTTTAAAAAATCAAGATTTTTGAAAGTAAGGCTAGCTATAGGATTTGGAATCTTTTTCATTGCACTTATAGGGATTCTTTCTTATACAAATAATACTGAAAGCTTTTTTGATGAAATATTCTTCACAACCAAAGGAGGAATTACAGGCTCAGGCATTTACTATGGATTATTAAAGCTTACAAATAAAGCTGCCACTTTGACAATTCTTATTTTTTTCATTTTATTGTCGTTAATGATTATTACCAATATATCGCTTATAGATATATTTAAGAAAATTGCAGCTAAAATAAAGAATTCAAGGGAAAGAGCAAAAGAAAAAAAGTATAAAAATCAGGAAATGATTCAGAAAAATAATTCCATGATCCGCCTTCATCCTGAAAAGGAAGCAATAAGGGTAAGTTATGTTGATGAAAATAATTCTTTAAAGTCAGAAGATTCGGATAAAAGATATGATATCGGCAAAGATGATAGTAAAAAGCAATTTCCATTTATCACAAATCACGTTAAGAATAAAAATTATTTTGAAGATTATGATTATCAGAATGAAAAAAAAGAAAATAATCGACTTTATGATGACATTAAGAATCAACCTTTGAAAGAAGAAAAAATACCTAATAAAGATGGTGCAAGATTTCCAGGAGATAAAATTGACTCCCAGCTTGAAATGCCTTTAGGCAGAAAAGATGAGTCTGATGATTTTTACAGGCTACCCCCTCAAAGCCTTTTAAAAAAGTCTAAAATGCTTTCTCCTTCTCTATATAAGCAGAGTATCAAGGAAAATATTCTCATATTGAATAATCTTTTCAGAGATTTTAATCTGGCTGTAAAAGTGGCATCAGTGGTCAGGGGACCATCTGTGACATTATACGAGCTATCGATTTCACCCGGTGTTAAAGTCCAGAAGCTATTAAGTCTGGAAGACGATTTTTGTGTCGCGCTTGGTTCATCGGATATAAGGATCTTAACTCCTATTCCCGGAAAATCAGCAATAGGGATTGAAGTTCCAAATAAGATAAAAAGCATAGTTACCCTTGGAGATGTATTTTCTATTAACAAAGAAGATATATCTAAAAGCCCATTGAAAATTCCTCTTGGTAAAAATTTGTCCGGAGATATAGTAAGTATGGATATAAGGACAATGCCGCATATCTTAATAGCAGGTTCTACTAATTCGGGCAAGAGTTCATGTATAAATAGTCTGATAATTTCACTACTTCTCAAAGTCAGACCAAATGAAGTTAAATTTATAATGGTAGATCCAAAAATGGTTGAATTAAGCATTTATAATGGGATTCCGCATCTTCTTGCTCCAATCGTCATTAACCCAAAAAAAGCTGCAGTTGCTCTTTCATGGGCTGTTGAAGAAATGGAAAACAGATTAAAGATACTTTCAGACTATAAATGTAAAAATCTTGAGCAGTTTAATTATGAAGTTGAAAAAAACAAAGCAAACGACCCTGAACTTGTAAAATTGCCCTATATACTTATCATAATTGACGAACTTGCTGACCTGATGCTTGTAGCTGCTTCTGAAGTAGAGGAAAGTATTAACAGGATTGCAAGTATGGGAAGAGCTGTAGGCTTGCATCTGGTGATTGCAACCCAGAGACCGTCAGTAGATGTAATAACAGGAGTAATAAAAGCAAATATTCCTTCCAGAATAGCATTTAATGTAGCTTCAAATACGGATTCCAGAGTAATTCTTGATATGAGCGGAGCAGAAAAACTGATAGGGAGAGGAGATATGCTATATCTGCCTGTATCAATGAATCGCCCTGAAAGGATTCAAGGAGCTTTTGTGACAAGTAGTGAAATCGAAATAGTTACTGATTATATTAAAGACCAGAAAAAAAATTCTCCTGCAAAAGATATTTTTGAGTCAGAAATCAAAACTGAAAAGAAAGAAATGGAGGACGACTCTCTTATTTATGACGCTTTTGAGGTTTTTTTAGAATTCGGACATGCATCAGCTTCACTTCTTCAAAGAAGATTAAGGATTGGCTATTCAAGAGCTGCAAGAATAGTGGACCAGCTTGAAAATAAAGGTTTTATAAGTGGCTATGATGGGGCAAAGCCTCGTGAAATACTTATTGGAAAAGAAGATTTTTTAAAATTTAAGGAAGATTTAGGTATATAAATGAAAACTTCTATCATCTGCATAGGCAGCGAGATAAATCTTGGTTTGATAACAAATACAAATGCAACCTATATAGCACAAAAGCTATCCGAGATAGGAATCGAGAGCAATATTATAATCTCAGTAAAAGATTTAAAGGATGATATAAAAAATGCTATTGATTTTTGTATGGATCATTCCGATATAATCGTTTTAAGCGGAGGGCTTGGTCCTACTGAAGATGATATAACAAGGGAAGCTGTTGCAGAAGTATTTGATTTGAAATTAATAAAAAATGATTTTCTGGATAATACAAGCTTGAGGTTTATAAGAAAAGATATAAACAATAAATTAAGGAAGAAGCTTCTTAAGCAGTCTTATATACCTGAAAGTTCGCAACCAATAATTCCAAATATAGGAAGTGCTTCAGGCTTTGAAATATTTCTGGGTAAAAAAAATAAATGGTTATTTTCCATTCCTGGTGTTCCCAAAGAGATGAAGGACATGATTGATAATAATGTCATTAAAAGGATTATGGATATTTTGGAATCCCGGAAAGAAAATAATGAAAAAATATTAAAAAAAGTTTTATTGACAACCGGTATCAGTGAAAGCGAAATAGAAGAGAAGATATCTGATATTTATGGAATTGCGGCAAAACTTGATGTTGAGATAGGGATAACTGCTTCTCCAGGGATAATCAGGCTAATAATTGTGTCAAAATCATTATCTGATGAGGCCAATATTGAAAATGTCAGCAAAATAAGGAGCATGCTTGTAGAAAGACTGGATGAATTCTTTTATGGAGAAGAAAATATGCTAATATCTGAATCTTTAAGGGATACTTTGCTTAAATCTAAGAAAAAATTAAGCATTTCTGCTGCAGAATCAATGACCGGAGGCTTGATTTCTCAAATGATAACCGATGTCCCGGGAAGCTCGCAATATTTTAAAGGCTCAATTATTTCTTATAGTGATTTTTCAAAAATCAAACTTCTCGGTATTGAAGAAAAAATTTTAAAAAAATATGGTGCAGTGAGTGCTCAGGTATGCAGAAAAATGGCATTAAATGCTAAAAATATATTTAACTCTGATTATTCTGTAAGCATTTCCGGTTTTGCTGGACCCGAAGCTGACAATATTGATAATATCGGCCTGACATTTATTGCCATCGCAATGCCTGATGAAAGTATAAAAGTTTTTAAATTAAAATTTATAGGTACCAGAGCTGAGATAAAATACAGAGCCTCTCAATTTGCATTGAATAAGTTAAGGCTTCAGATTCAAAAATCAAATTGATATAAAGAAAAATAGCTTGGACATACAATCAAATCATAATGAAAGAAAGAAAAGAATATTTATCGGCCTGCAAATTCCTGACAATATCAGTCAATTTTTTTATAATACTACATTAGAACTAAGTGAGTCTTATCGCCAAATAAAACCTGTATTGCCTGAAAATATTCATATGACTTTGAAATTCATCGGCAATACCGTATTGGCTGATTTAAAAAAAATAAATAAATCTCTTGAGAGCAAGATTAAAAATATTTATTCGTTTCAATTTGACATAGAAAATAAAATCAGTGCTTTTCCAAGACTTGATAACGCAAGCATAATATATGCTCCAATAGGAAATGGAAAAGAAAATATTGAAAGTATATATATGAAAATAATAGATGCAATTTCTTTTATGGATATAAAAGAGGAAAACAAAAAATTTATTCCCCATATTACCATAGCCAGGCTAAAGAAAAGTATGGATTTATCAAATTTATCTCAAAAAATAAAAACATCGGCGTTCAGAAATATCAAATGCAATAAGGTCATTATATACGAAAGTATCCTGTCTGGAAAAGGAGCTAATTATTTTATAAATAATGAGATATCCCTGAAAGATAGAATAGAAAAGCTTGATTAATATTGATTCTAAGATTGCAAGTGATGCTAAATTTAATTTTATAAATGATATAATAATACAAAATATAAAGATTTTGTTTTTATATTATTGTATAAATGGTATAATATGCAAAAGCACATGTAATATGACTTTAATATTTTCGATTATAATTTTTAGGAGAAATAATGGAAAAAGAAAAGATTATTGAAAATGCACTGGCTCAAATTGAAAGAACTTTCGGCAAAGGTTCAATAATGAAACTTGGCGACAGCGGGCCGTTAAGAGATATCGAATCTGTTCCTTCCGGCTCTATTGAACTTGATATGGCGCTGGGAGTGGGAGGGATACCCAGAGGCAGGGTAACAGAAATATTCGGCCCTGAATCAAGCGGTAAGACAACCCTTGCCCTACATGTAATTGCAAATGCCCAGAAAGGGGGAGGCGTAGCTGCTTTTATTGATGCAGAACACGCCCTTGATCCTAATTATGCAAAAAGCCTTGGAGTAAATACTGAAGAACTTCTTCTTTCACAACCTGACAGCGGAGAACAGGCATTAGAGATATGTGAAATACTTCTAAAAAGCGCAGCTCTTGATGTTATTGTCATAGACTCTGTTGCCGCTCTGGTGCCAAGAGCGGAGCTTGAAGGCGAGATAGGGGATTCTTTTATTGGCTTACAGGCTAGACTTATGTCTCAGGCTTTAAGAAAACTCACAGGACTTGTAAGCAAGACTAAGACAATAGTCATATTTATAAATCAATTAAGGGAGAAGATAGGGGTAATGTTTGGGAATCCCGAAACTACTCCAGGAGGAAGAGCACTTAAATTTTATTCGTCAGTAAGACTGGATATAAGAAAAATTGATACTATAAAAAATGGAACGGAGATGGTTGGAAACAGAGTAAGGGTAAAAGTTGTAAAAAACAAAGTAGCTTCTCCTTTTAAAATTGCAGAATTCGATATCATGTACGGAAAAGGTATCTCCAGGGAAGGGAGCATAGTTGATATAGGAACTGAAATGGAAATAATAGGTAAAAGCGGTTCCTGGTATTCATACAAAGGTGAACGCATCGGACAGGGAAGAGAAAATGCAAAGATGTTTTTGATGCAGAATACTAAAATACTTGAAGAAATCGAAAAGGATATTAAAGAATTATTTAAAACAAATAAGAATAATGTTATAGAAAATGATTCAAAAGAATAAAATTCAATCTTTTTAATAATATCAAAACAGTTTTGATCGTTTATTAATTATATTCTTAAGAATATAATTTCAAAGGCTTTTTATAAAGCTCAATCATTATTTTTGTAAATAGATAATGCTTAAAAACACTTAAAATATTTGTTGACTTATATAACCTTAATGCTATAATTTATAACGCTCTGAAAACAGAGTTGTTTCTTTGACTTTTTATTTTTTACTACCTGCATAGTCAACTAAAAATATTTAAAAATAAAATAAATATTTTGTTGACACTGCAAGGCGTATATGATAAATTGTTCAAGTTTGCTTTTGTGTTCTTTGAGAACTAAATAGTGCGAGGTTCCAATTCTTAATAATTTCTTTTAAACTTTTTGAGAGTTTGATCCTGGCTCAGGACTAATGCTGACGGTGTGCATAATACATGCAAGTCGAACGTGCAATATGAAAGTAGCAATACTTTTATAAAGCAAGTGGCGAACGGGTGAGTAACGCGTGAATAATCTGCCTTAAAGACTGGAATAACTCTCCGAAAGGAGTGCTAATACCAGATATTTTATAGTTTTTTATAAAAATTATAACAAAGGTAGCCGCAAGGCTTCCGCTTTAAGATGAGTTCGCGTCCTATTAGCTTGTTGGTAGGGTAATGGCCTACCAAGGCAATGATGGGTAGCCGGTCTGAGAGGACGGACGGCCACACTGGGACTGAGATACGGCCCAGACTCCTACGGGAGGCAGCAGTAGGGAATATTGCGCAATGGGCGAAAGCCTGACGCAGCGACACCGTGTGTAGGATGAAGGTCTTCGGATTGTAAACTACTGTCAGTTGAAGACGAAGGCAGTAGAGTTAAGAGCTCGAATGTTGACGGTATTCAATTAGGAAGTCTCGGCTAACTCCGTGCCAGCAGCCGCGGTAAGACGGAGGAGGCAAGCATTGTCCGGAATTATTGGGCGTAAAGAACACGTAGGCGGTTTATCAAGTCATATGTGAAAACCTTGGGCTTAACTTAAGGATTGCATATGATACTGGTAAACTAGAGTATAGTAGAGGAAAGCGGAATTCCTGGTGTAGCGGTGAAATGCGCAGATATCAGGAAGAACACCAGTGGCGAAAGCGGCTTTCTGGACTGTTACTGACGCTGAGGTGTGAAAGCTAGGGGAGCGAACAGGATTAGATACCCTGGTAGTCCTAGCCGTAAACGATGGACACTAGGTGTGGGGAGTTATCGACGCTCTCTGTGCCGAAGCTAACGCATTAAGTGTCCCGCCTGGGGAGTACGGTCGCAAGACTAAAACTCAAAGGAATTGACGGGGGCCCGCACAAGCGGCGGAGCATGTGGCTTAATTCGACGCAACGCGAAGAACCTTACCAAGGCTTGACATCGTATTGACAAGTACAGAAATGTACCTCCTTCGGGCAGTATGACAGGTGGTGCATGGCTGTCGTCAGCTCGTGTCGTGAGATGTTGGGTTAAGTCCCGCAACGAGCGCAACCCTCGTCCCATGTTGCCATCACTTAAGGTGGGCACTCTTGGGAGACTGCCGGTGTAAAACTGGAGGAAGGTGGGGATGACGTCAAGTCATCATGCCCTTTATGCCTTGGGCTGCACACGTGCTACAATGGTCGGTACAAAGAGGTGCGATACCGTGAGGTGGAGCGAATCTCACAAAGCCGATCTAAGTCCGGATTGAAGGCTGCAACTCGCCTTCATGAAGTCGGAGTCGCTAGTAATCGTGGATCAGAATGCCACGGTGAATACGTTCCCGGGCCTTGTACACACCGCCCGTCACACCACGAAAGTTGGAAACACCCGAAGCCAGTGAGCTAACCAGCAATGGGAGCAGCTGTCGAAGGTGGAGCTGATGATTGGGGTGAAGTCGTAACAAGGTAGCCGTACCGGAAGGTGCGGCTGGATCACCTCCTTTCTAGGGAGTTTGAGTTTGATTGTTTAAATCATTGATTTGAACAACCTAGATTCAAGTCGATCCTTTGCACTATTTAGTTCTGAAAGAACACTTAAAAGTAATGAAGTTCTTTTAAACATAGTTCTTTGAAAATTTCATAGCATTCTCTATTAGTGGGTCAAGTTAATAAGGGCATATAGTGGATGCCTTGGCGGTAAAAGGCGATGAAGGACGTGGTAGGCTGCGATAAGCCTCGGGGAGCTGTCTAACAAGCTTTAATCCGGGGATTTCCGAATGAGGGAACTCAGTATCTTTAATCAGATATTATTGCTGCCTGAATACATAGGGCAGTAAGGCGCACCAGGTGAACTGAACCATCTAAGTAACCTGAGGAAAAGAAATCAATTTAGAGATTGCCTTAGTAGCGGCGAGCGAACGGGCAAGAGCCTAAACCTGTCAAATGTCAAAGCTTACGGGCGTTGTTTGACAGGGGTTGTAGGGATTGTTGTGTGTAGCTGTAAATACACAAGAAAGTAAAAAAACTAATCGATAGCAAAATAATCTGGAAAGTTTAGCCATAGCAGGTAATAGCCCTGTATGCAAAATTGAATAGTCTTTCTAACAATTACCTAAGTACAACGGAACACGTGAAACTCTGTTGGAATCTGCGAGGACCAACTCGTAAGGCTAAATACTTTTACCGACCGATAGTGAACTAGTACCGTGAGGGAAAGGTGAAAAGTACCCCGGAAGGGGAGTGAAATAGAACCTGAAACTGTATGCCTACAAGCAGCGGGAGGCACTTTATGTGCTCACCGTGTACTTTTTGTAGAACGGACCGGCGAGTTACAGTATGTAGCAAGGTTAAGCTTATTAAAGCGGAGCCGCAGCGAAAGCGAGTCTGAATAGGGCGTTTAGTTATATGCTGTAGACCCGAAGCTGAGTGATCTATCCTTGGTCAGGGTGAAGCGAAGGTAATACTTTGTGGAGGCCCGAACCCACCAACGCTGAAAAGTTGGGGGATGAACTGAGGATGGGGGTGAAAGGCCAATCAAACTCAGAAATAGCTGGTTCTCCCCGAAATAGCTTTAGGGCTAGCCTCAAGTGTTGAATATTGGTGGTAGAGCACTGAATGGACTAGGGGCCTTACACGGCTACCAAATCCAATCAAACTCCGAATGCCATTATTTTTAGCTTGGGAGTCAGACTGTGGGGGCTAAGCTTCATAGTCAAAAGGGAAACAGCCCAGACCATCGGTTAAGGTCCCTAAATACATGCTAAGTGGTAAAGGAAGTGAAACCACTTAGACAACCAGGATGTTTGCTTAGAAGCAGCAATCATTTAAAGAGTGCGTAACAGCTCACTGGTCAAGTGATTTTGCGCCGAAAATATAGCGGGGCTAAAGCATGTTACCGAAGCCATGGAATTTACGTAAGTAAATTGGTAGGGGAGCGTTATATAAGGATTGAAGTTCAACTGTAAGGTTGGGTGGACTTTATATAAGTGAGAATGCCGGTATGAGTAACGAAAGACAGGCGAGAAACCTGTCCACCGAATGCCTAAGGTTTCCTGGGGAAGGATATTCCGCCCAGGGTTAGTCGAGACCTAAGCCGAGGCCGAAAGGCGTAGGCGATGGATAACGGGTTAATATTCCCGTACGACCAGTTTATGTTTGAGCAATGGGGTGACGGAGAAAGGTAGGTTAGCGCGGTTTGGTTGTCTGCGTGCAAGCGAGTAGGGTGTCAGCTAGGAAAATCCGGTTGACATTAAACCCGAGACGTGATGCCGAGCCAATTGCGGTGAAGTAATTGATCCTATGCTTCCAAGAAAAACCTCTAGTTAGTAATCTGGTTCTCGTACCAAAACCGACACAGGTAGGCAAGTAGAGAATACTAAGGTGATCGAGATAACTCTCGTTAAGGAACTCGGCAAAATAACCCCGTAACTTAGGGAAAAGGGGTACCACGGTAGGGTGAGAGAATTTACTTTTTAAGCCCGAGGTGGTTGCAATGCAAGGCTCAGGCGACTGTTTACTAAAAACACAGGTCTCTGCTAAGTCGTAAGACGATGTATAGGGGCTGACGCCTGCCCGGTGCTGGAAGGTTACGAGGAGAGGT
>JAQVJB010000018.1 GCA_028695395.1 Actinomycetota bacterium
AGGTTATTTATATTTCATGTAATCCCAAAACTTTAATCCCAAATATAAAAGAGTTATCAGAAGTATATACATTATCAGATTTTCATTTGGTTGATATGTTTCCACATACAGATCATGTTGAGTGCGTAGTATTGATGTGTGCGTCCAGCTAAGCTGGCAAATGCTAGCAGGTGAAAGTCCTGCAGTGGTAAAGGTAGGGCAGCCACTTAGTCAGTAACCAGCATATGGTGTAATCTATGCGTTGAAGCGTTACGGAATGTTCCGTAAGGAGCAGGCAAACTGGCGGGTTGTAACATAAAGTGAATACTGCCGCACCGTTATTTACATTTCCGAAAGGAAACAACAGGGAGTCGAGCTGGGACATCAACAGCAAAGACAGAAGACGGTATGAAGAACCCTAAATGCAATACCTAAGAACCCTGCGGTGTAGAGGTAGCGACACGTCAGGAAAGTATTTGCCGGAACTGGAGAGAGCCTACTTTGCACAGGAAACTGTAAAGAGGATGCATATAAGCAAAAGCGAAGTTGCTTTCTGCAAAGAGGCAGTCAGAAGTGCTCATAGTACCAAGGATTGTACAGACAACAAAACTGTGCATAGGGAAGGGGCACAACTTTATTCAAGTCTGTAAAGGAGGTAGGTGCCGGTGATTGCCGAAAAAGCTATAAACACCCATGAAAAAGTACGAGACTTCCAAAACAGACTATACCTTACAGCCAAAGCTGACCGAAAGAGAAAGTTCTATGCGTTGTATGACAAGATATACCGTAATGATATCTTAGAAGAAGCATGGAAACGGGTAAAACAGAATGGTGGAACAGGCGGTATTGACAAAGTCAGCATTGATGATGTGAAAACGTACGGTGAAGAAAAACTACTGGGCGAAATAGCGGAAGAATTGAGGACTGGGAAGTACCGGTGTAAGCCTGTCAGACGAAGCTATATTCCAAAACCAGATGGTAGAAAAAGAGCATTGGGGATACCTACGATTAAGGACAGAATAGTACAGATGGCGACAAAGATAGTGATAGAACCGGTGTTTGAAGCAGATTTTCAACCCTGTTCGTATGGATTTAGACCGAAACGAAGTGCTAAACAAGCAATGGACAGGATATATGAAATGGCAGACAAAGGCGGAGCATTATGGGTAATAGATGCTGACATAAGAGATTATTTTGGGAGCATCAACCATGATAAGCTGCTTTTGCTGGTCAAACAGAGAATAACTGACCGAAGGGTGCTGAAGCTGATAAAAGGCTGGCTGAAGGCAGGAGTGCTGGAAGACGGGCAATACAGTGAAAGTACTGTTGGTGCACCCCAGGGCGGAGTTATTTCACCACTGTTATCCAATATATATTTGAATTATTTTGATGTATGTTGGAGTAAGAGGTTCGGACACTTGGGAGAATTAGTACGATATGCAGATGATTTTGTGATATTATGCAAGAAGTTATCTCAAGCAGAAGAAGCGTTGCGTGCTGTAAAATGGATTATGAAAAAGCTGGAACTAACATTGCATAGTGAGAAAACAAGGCTTGTTGACATGTATTTCGGAAAAGACAGCTTTGACTTTCTAGGTTTCAACAACAGATTTCAGCGATTCAGAAACAAAAGCTGGCAGTGGTATTGGACACTACAGCAGATACCGTCCAAGAAGGCTATGAAGAAAATGAGGGCTAACATCAAAGAGGTGTTTGCAAGTCCGAGCAAATTGCTGTTGAGCATGGAAGAGATGGTTAAGTTGCTCAATCCTAAAATCATTGGCATGAGAAACTATTATGCCAGACGATTTGCAAGACCATGGTTATGGAAGATAGATAAGTATATCAATTTTAAGTTTACCTGTTGGTACAATCGGAAGAAACAACGTAACTACAGGCTAGGGAATGCTGCTAAAGTCAGAGAATTGACTAAGCAAGCGGGACTGGCAAGTATGTGCGGCTGAATGCTGAAGGAAGAAGAATATCGGAAAGCCGTATGCGGGAAAACTGCACGTACGGTTTGATGAGGGGGCGGTGGTAACCCCACTGCTCTACTCTATCAAGGGTATAAAAATAAGGTGTATTTAAAACATTGATAAATCAAGGGTTTCCAAGTGTAGTTAGTTTTTCTAGATTATTTTCTAGAGCTGATAATGCTGGGAAACCCTTATTTTTAGTGGTTGAGGAAACATATCAAAGACTAAAATTGCCATAGGGTTGAGTTGACAGATTAGATGGATTGGTAGGGTTGTGGAGATAGGATAGATGTGATAAGATATTTTAAATAGCCTACATATCATAAATAATGTTTTGCTATATGTTGAATAGTCAGTGTGTACGTTTATAAAATTTTAAGGCTTTATTTTATATGAATTGGAAGTGGGGATCAGCATGTTTAAAAAAATAAATAATTTCTTGAATTGTTTAATTGGTTCATTTATCGGTGTGTTTATTGCTCATAGTATATATACATATTTTGATTTTAGAAATAATCCAGGTTTATATGAGATTCAATCGACACCTTGGCACATGAGTATTCAAGTATATGGGTGGGGTACTGCTGTAATAATATTTATTGCTATTATTCTTAAGTTATTAATAAAAAAGAAAATGAAAGAAATTAATAATACTTTTTATGTTGATTGTTTATAAAAAATATTAATTTGGAGGTAGAACATGTCTAAAAACCCAAAAGTTCATTTTATACCACCTAAACCTCCAAAACGAGAGAAAAGAGTAGGTATTTACTGCCGGGTCAGTAGTAATAGTTTTGAACAATTGAAAAGCCTTACTGCTCAAGTATCTGCCCTTACAAGGGTAACTGCGGCCACGCCTCAATGGTTACTTGTTGATGTTTATATGGATATTGCCTCTGGGAAAACCGGTTCTTCTCGCAAAGAGTTCTCTCGTATGCTTGAAGATTGCAACTCCCATAATCTAGATATAATACTCACTAAGAGTATTAGCCGATTTGGTAGAGATACAGTGGATACACTTGAAGCATTAAATCAACTAAAAACGTTAGGAGTTCGTGTAATATTTGAGCAAGAAGATCTAGATACTGCAAATACAGATAGTGACCTTATGATATCTATCATCGAAGCTATTGCACAGGCGGAAAATGAATCTAGAAGTGATAATATAAAATGGGGTATTAAACAAAGAGCGGCACAAGGCACTTCAAAGCTGTATAACCGTAAATGTTATGGCTATAAAAATGATGTTGATGGCAGTCTTATTATAGATGATGAAGAGGCTAAAAATGTACAGCTAATATTTGATTTTTACCTTCAAGGCAAAAGTATTATAGGAATAATTGAAGAGTTAGAAAAGCTTGGTATTAAATCCCCAACTGGAAAAGATAAGTGGAGTAAAAGGACAATTGATGTAATGTTAAGTAATGAAAAATATATAGGAATAGTTCGACTATTAAATTCAGGGAAGTACGAAGCTCATTATATTTCTGAAGATAATAATCCTTCTATTATAAGTGATGAACAGTTTAAGGCAGTACAGATTGAGAAGGCAAATAGAAGTAATGTTATAAAGGGTGAAGATGGCAACCAGAGAAAAAATAAAAAGTACAGTTCTAAGAGAAAATAGCAAATTTGGATTTATGGAGGTTATTTGGATTGAAAAAAATGAAAAATAATAATAAATCAAAAAGAATCATCATAATTACAATTCTAATCTTATTGGCTGTTTTTGGAGGTATAACCGTCTGGGGTAATCTTACAGTAGGCACCACTCGTTATAAGATAACTTTGTAGCGTTTGCCAGTTGCATTTGAAGGATATAAGATTGCACAGATTGCAGATTTGCATAATTCAGAATTTGGAGAGGATAATTCGAAAACAATTAAAATCTTGAAAGAGGAGAATCCTGATATCATTGTTATTACTGGTGATCTGGTAGATTCAAATCACATGGACATAGACATTGCAATAAAGTTTATTCAACAGGCGGTAAAAATTTCTCCGTGCTATTATGTGACAGGCAACCATGAGGCATGGATTGGAGATATCTACTATGAACTGGAAGAACAATTGCTCGACGCAGGTGTCACTGTATTACGTGATGAGGTGATTACAATATCGAATGATAAAGACAGCATTCAACTGATTGGTTTGGACGATCCTGATTTTTCAGATCAGGCTCCTTACCTTCAAGAGAGCATGCTAGAGGCTAAACTTTACAATATGAATTTAAAAGATGGGTTCAAGATTTTATTGTCGCACAGACCAGAATTCTTTGGAGTATATGTAAAAAATGACATTGATTTAGTTCTCAGTGGTCATGCACATGGCGGGCAGTTCAGAATTCCTTTTATAGGGGGCGTTATTGCTCCAAATCAGGGGTTTTTCCCAAAATATGATGCAGGAGAATATCATGAAGCCAATACTACGATGATTGTCAGTCGTGGTATTGGAAACAGCATAATTCCTGTAAGAATTAATAACAGGCCAGAAGTGGTTATTGTCCAATTATATTCTCAATGATAAAACCTAGCTTACAGGGTCTTTTGAAGCATAAAAACAAAATAGCCTACTTTCTTAAAGGTAAGCATAGATGACATAGAAAAGAAAAACGACGAGTAAACATTGATAAATAAAGATATCTTACGATTTATTGACTTATTCCATAAATAGCCTAAGTATTTCATGTTGAGTGTGTATCAGAGATACAGCTACAAAAAATCAAAAAGCTATTGACTATAAACCTTGTTTATAGCTTACGATTGCTTTAAACTCAAAAAGGAGGTCATGAAAATGACAATAAAAGAAGTTGAACAAATTTTGGGGCTTCCCAGAGCAACCGTAAGATTTTATGAAAAGGAGGGACTTATTGAGCCAAAAAGAGGAGAGAATGGATATCGTGATTATTCACAAATGGATATTATACGATTAAAGAAGATTGTTATTCTTCGCAAGATAGGTCTATCCGTTAATGATATATTGGATATTTTTGATGGAGCAAAAACAATGGCAGAGGTACTTGGAGAGAATATTGTTAACCTTCAAAAACAAATCAACGAGTTGAATGGTGCAAAGAACCTGACTTGCAAGATGTTAGAAGATAAGGTTGAAATAGCTTCCTTTGATGCTGATTTGTATTGGAATATCATTGTTGAAGAAGAGAAGAAAGGAAACACTTTTATTGATATTGCAAAGGATATTTTTCACATAGAGAAGAAAATTGTAACAAGTTATTTTAGCTGGACATCTGTTGACGGTGAAATTTATGACTCTTTTCTAAAGATTATTTTAAATGTAGTGGTTGTTGCGGTTATTGCAGGATGTATTCTATGTATGTCAAGAGGGAATTGGAATATTAAAAATTTCTTAGGTGGTATCATTGGAATCATAACTATTTTGTTGGTGGAAGCTATTCTTAGTGTTTCTTTTTATTTTCTTGGAAAGAAATACGTATGGATTCGGGAGAATAGAAAAAAGGCTTTGGTTATAACATGTCTAATCATATGTGTTGTGCTTCTAATTATTAGTAATATTCCAGTGTAGTGTAACTATTTTACGTATAGTTTATGTATACAGTGACAAAGTCCCTGAACTGTCTGCGAATATTAATTCAAACAGTATAAAAGTGTACGTCCAGCGAAGCTGGCAAGTACTGACAGCAGTATTTTACCGAATATCTGGTGTTTTTTAGCTTTTTTATTTTACCCTTGCTACAGGCATGCACAGGTAATTTATTATGTCGGAGGTGCCGTTGTTTGAAAGCAACTTTTGAAGTATTGGAAAAGCTTTTATCTGCTTATTGTATTGAAAGCTTTGGAAATTCAGAGGAGGAAATTGCAGAAAAGGAAGCTGAATCAGGGATTAAATTTCCTAAATCACTTAGAGATTATTATAAAAAATTTGGAAAGTGTAATTATATAACTAAAAGTTGCAACAATCAATATGAACCGTTGCTACTGTACGAATTCTTTATCCCGGGTGAGGATTTTTTTACATCTGACAAGGATTATCTTGTATTTTATCAATGTGTAGAATCAATGATATATTGTGGAATAAAATTTACTGATCTTAGGCTTGAAGATCCACCAGTTTATATATGCGTATGGGATAAACCTGGCTGGTATTTGGAAAACATCTCACTGATCAATTTTCTTGTATGTAAGGCACTAATACAGATAGCTGTGGAAGCTAGACTCCCATATTGGGTGTACTTTAGAGAAAACATGTGGAAGCTGTCAGATTACCGAAAAGCCTGGCAGATCTGTGATAGTTATAATGAAATTGAAGAAAGCACAACAACTCCTGCATGGAAAATATTTATTAAGGATGATGTTTTGATTGTGTTTGAATCTGTACAAAATGAAAATGAGGAGTATATTACTGGAGTGAGTTTGGCATCATTTGATAAGGAAAACATAAAAAAAATGCTGTTCAGAAAAACACCGGCAGGTGAATTGCCTCAATATCAAACAAATTTGCCACTTAGTGAGATATAGAAACACGGGGACGGTTTGGAATAGAGTTTTTATATGCGCTTGGGACAATCACTTAAGTTCTTTTTGTTGTTTATCATTTATTTAATAGTCCATATACTCTTTAGATTTACCAACACTTTTATCGGGCTTTGCAACCTCAGCAGGAAGCAAGCCTTTTTTCTTTAGTTGGGTTTCTCAGCAGGAAGATTATATTTAGCAGTCATTATTCAAATAGTTACTAAAAGAATGGAAACGGTCATTTTATAATTCTTCTTTAAAAAAGAGAATCAATTATCATAATTAAATTAAGAAAGCATAGAAAATGAAACAAGGAACCGTCCCCGTGGTTCATAATGACACTCTTTATGATATAATTAAATTGTTAAATCAATATAAATAGATTGGTATAGGGAAGAGAAGCAAATCAAAGGAGTTAAGTCATGAAATATAGAAGTCTTTTATTCAAAACTTCAGATCCTTTTGATACATTTAATACCGAAGAGTTATTTGTTAAAGCCGTTAAAGAAAATAGTAAGTACCAGTATGATAACTGTCCTGAATATAAAAAAATACTGGAAAGTATGAATTTCAAGCCTGATTTTATAGAAAGTTATGATGATATTCAAAAAATCCCTTTTCTTCCGACATTATTTTTTAAAAACCATAATATATACTCCATGCCGTCTTATAAAATGATTAAAGCCACCTCTGCTGGGACGAAAGGGAAGTTTAGCAATATTGGCTTTGATTTTACCGGTCTGTTATGCGGCTTAAGAATGGTTCTTAAAATCGGAAAGTGGCGTAAATTGTTTTCGTTTATACCTGCCAATTACATTGTTTTTGGTTATAAGCCACATAGAAAAAACAAAACCGCTGTTACAAAAACGGCTTTTGGAGCAACACTATTTACACCGGCAATTAGAAGAACCTATGCTTTGAAATACAAAAAAGGAAAATATGTTCCGGACTTAGAAGGCATTGTTAAAGCAATAGAAAAATACAGCAAATCGAGATTTCCTTTAAGATTCATGGGCTTTCCTTCATATACATATTTTGTTCTTAAAATGATGGATGAACGAGGTAAGCGCTATAAATTAAAAAAAGGTTCCAAAATCATGCTTGCAGGTGGTTGGAAACAGTTTTATAAAGAGCAGGTTGAAAAAGAAGTTCTCTATAAACTTGCAAATAAGGTATTGGGGATTGAAGAAGAGGATATTATTGAGTTTTTCGGTGCGGTTGAGCACCCGATATTATACTGCGACTGTATTAACCATCATTTTCACGTACCTGCATATAGCAGGGTCATCATAAGAGATGTTGAATCACTGGAACCTGTAGAAAATGGAAAAATCGGCCTGGTCAATTTGATAACTCCGATGATTAAAGCAACACCTATATTAAGTGTAGTAACCGATGATCTGGGTATTCTTTATGATGGTGAAGAATGCGGATGCGGTATATTGTCACCTTATCTTGAAATCGTTGGACGCATTGGACTAAAAGATATAAAAACCTGTGCAGCCGGTGCGGAAGAACTGATAAAGGAAGTGAAACTATGATTCTTTTTAAAGGTGATTTATATCACTCAAAGGATCAAGAAATTATCCTTAATCAACTTGAAGATGAAATAAACAAAACCCGCAGGACAAAAATGCTTAACCCGGAAAAAGTAATCGTTGCATTGGAAAAGCTTGGTCAATCCATTGCTGAAGGCGAATTTGATGCTCTAATATCCCAACTGAATATTGAAGGGATAGAAAAGCATATTGATATCATTCTTATGTCACTTAAACGGGAGAATATAGAATATAAAGTAAAGACAGAACTTGGTGAGCACTATTTTGATATACAAAAGACAGACCCGCCTTTTAACCAAAAGAAACTGTGGATTCGCCCAATGCCATTGGGAACTTTACTTCATATTGCCGCAGGAAATATTGACGGTTTGCCGGTATTTAGTGTTGCTGAGGGCTTGATCACAGGAAATGTAAACATTTTGAAATTGCCTCAAGCGGATAAAGGCTTATCTATTAAAATCATTAAGAAACTGATAGAAATTGAACCTGATATTTCAGACTTTGTATACATATTTGATACGCCCTCAAGCGATCTTCATGCCATTAAAAAAATGGCAGAGATGGCTGACGGAATTGTTGTTTGGGGTGGTGATGCTGCAATATCTGCAGTGCGGCAATTCGCGCCGGTAGGATGTAAGCTTATTGAGTGGGGTCATAAGTTGGGCTTTGCATATATATCTGGATACGAGGACAAAGAAAAGGAACTTACAGCTCTGGCAGAGCATATTATTTCCACAAGGCAACTCCTTTGCAGTTCCTGCCAGACAATTTTTCTTGATACGAATAGCCAGGAAGAGCTCCATGCCTTTTGTGAAGAATTTTTACCTTATTTGGAAGTCGCGGCAGATAAATACCCGTTTCAATCCATTGATGTTATAGCAGAAAGAACTCTCCAAAAATATTATGAAAAATTGGATAATATTATTAGCGGAAGTGCAATACGTAACGATAGGGTTTATAAGGGAAAACACTGTAGTCTGACCATTTGTCCGGATAAGAATCTGGAACTTTCGGATATGTTCGGGAATTGCCTTGTAAAAGGACTGCCAAGAAGTGAATTGTTTTCAACGCTAAGAAAACATAAGGGCTATCTTCAAACAGCCGGGCTGATTTGTCAAAGAGAACGAAGAGAGGAACTTACGGATTTGCTGGCAAGGAGCGGAGTCGTCAGAATTATGCGTGCAGGAGATATGTCATCTGCATTTTGTGGAGAGGCACATGACGGAGAGTATGCTTTAAGAAGATACACCCGCATAGTTAATATACAATAGCCTTTAAGAATAGTTACGGTATTTCGCCCAGCGAATATACAAACAAGGGATAGATTTGTGATTATGTCAGTTGAATATCAGATAACAAATGAAACACGGAGACGGCTCCGTGTTTCATTTTATTTTCATTTATAGGATTTACCTATTATAATTATAACATAATTATATTTTACAATATATATTTTTAGTAATATGATTGAAGTAGAAAAATTTAAAAAGGATGAGTTAAGTATGGATGTTATATTGAAGACGAGAAAATTAAAAAAGATATCGGGAATTATTTTAATATTAGTTATCGTTAGTTTTTTTGCTTTATTTATTACAGGATGTAAATCTCAGCAAGAGGCTAGTGCCAGTAGCCGATATTATTACAGTTTTACGGATTCATTAGGAAATCAAATTCATTTAGAAGAAAAACCTCAAAGGGTTGTTTCTCTTGTTGGTTCTTATGCTGAAACCTGGCTTTTGGCAGGCGGGGAACTTATTGGCGTAACAGACGATGTGATAAAAGAAAGAAAAATGCATTTGCCTAAAGAAGTTCAAATTATCGGAACGATAAAAGAACTAAATTTAGAAGAAATTATTAATCTTTCTCCAGATTTTATTTTACTTTCTCCTGATATAGAAAGTCATGTAAAGATTTCCGAGACCCTTAAAAAATCCAATATAAACTTTGCATTTTTTAAAGTAGAACACTTTGAAGACTATTTGGCTATGCTTGATATTTGTACGGATATAACAGGGAATAAAGAACTCTATAAGAAAAATGGCCTTGAAGTTAAAAAACAAATTGAAGAGGTCTTAAGTAAAATTGATAAAAATGACAATCCTGATATTTTATTTATCCGTGCTTTTTCAACTGGTGCAAAGGCAAAAAATGATGACAATATGGCCTGTAGAATTTTAAATGATTTAGCTACAGTCAATATCGCATCAAAACATGAGTCACTATTAGAAGAGTTAAGTATAGAACTCATAATTGAGGAAGATCCAGATTATATTTTTGTTGTGACTATGGGGGACAGTCAAAAAGCTTTAGAAGCTTTAAAAGATGGAATAGCAAAAAATCCGGCATGGAATGATTTAACCGCAGTAAAAAATGACAGATTTATTGTACTTCCTAAAGAACTGTTCCATTACAAGCCAAATGCAAAATGGGGTGAAAGCTATGAATATCTTGCAAAAATTCTTTACCCGGATAAATTTAAATAAAAACAGCAAAAGCTATAACGCTGCCGTTATAGCTTTTCTTTTAATGTTATTAATAATTGGAGTATTTTTGAGTATAAGTTTTGGTTCTTCAAAAATATCCTTGTCAGAAATTTTTAATGCAATGCGGCAAGGAGATCCTGGTTCAAAAGTTTATAAAATTATAAATTTTGTCAGGATACCAAGAACTTTAGCTGCAGTTCTTGCAGGCTGTGCTTTATCTGTATCTGGTGCAATACTTCAGTCAGTATTAAATAATTCCCTTGCCAGTCCAGGTATTATTGGTGTTAATTCTGGAGCAGGTTTGTTTGCTGTTTTAATTGCTGCTTTTTTTCCTGCAAATATATACTATACTACTTTTGCAGCCTTTACAGGCGCGTTTGTGGCTGTGTTATTGGTTTATTATATAGCTAAAGCGACTGGCGCATCCAGGATGGCTATCGTTTTATCGGGGGTTGCTGTATCTAGTTTTATTGGAGCAGCGACGGATACTGTACTGACTCTAAAGCCTGATGTTGTTATGGAAAGGACGGCATTTTTAATTGGAGGTTTTTCAGGCGTAACAATGGACAGATTAAGCTTTGCTGCTTTTTTTATCATTATCGCTTTTATTGTTGCCTTAATTTTAAGCTATGATATGAATATTTTGGCTTTAGGAGATGAAACAGCTAAATCTTTAGGTTTAAATGTTAGAAGATTTCGTTTTATATTTTTAATTCTTGTAGCTATGCTTGCTGGGGCTGCAATAAGTTTTGCAGGTTTACTGGGCTTTGTTGGGCTTATCATTCCTCATGTTTCAAGGTTTCTGGTAGGTTATGATAATAGAATATTAATCCCCGTATCCGCATTATTAGGAAGTATTTTTACTTTACTTTGTGATTTACTGGCTCGAGTTATTTTTGCCCCCTATGAAATTCCTGTTGGAATTATAATGTCATTTTTGGGCGGACCATTTTTTATTTATCTATTAATTAAAGGCAGGAGAGGACAGCTTTATGATTAAATTAAAGAATATCACTGCTGGATACAATAATGTTGAAGTTACAAAAAATATAAATATTGCATTTGAAGAAGCCAGCATTACAACGATTATAGGTAAAAACGGCTGTGGGAAGACTACTTTATTAAAAACAGCAGCAAATATATTGAAAGCTTTTAAAGGGGAAGTGATTCTTAAGGACAGGAATATTTCAAGCTTTTCAAATAAAGAGCTTGCAAAAAAGCTTTCCTTTTTACCTCAGATTAGAAAGGTACCCAATATAACGGTATATAATTTGGTTATGCACGGCAGATATCCTTATTTAGATTTTTTGCGTGTGCCTCAACAAAAAGATAAAGAAATTGTCCAAAAGACCATAGAAGACATGGCTCTTGGTAAGTATATCAATAAAAATATTTATGAATTATCTGGAGGGCAGCGTCAAAAGGTTTATATTGCTATGCTTTTGGCTCAGGATACAGATATAATATTTTTAGATGAGCCAACAACTTATTTAGATATTAATCATCAGCTTGAAATACTGGAAATAATAAAAAGGCTTAAAAAGATGGGGAAAACAATCGTTATGGTACTCCATGATTTAAACAATGCGCTTTCTTATTCTGATAAGATCTGTCTTATGGATAAGGGAGAAATAGTTATTTATGACAGTCCAGAAAAAGTATTTGAAAGCAGGGAAATTGATAGGGTATTTAAAGTTTATTCATCTCAGATTACTTTTGAGGATGAAATGCCTAAGCAGTATCTGTTTAATTTAAAATAAGCCAGCAAATAAAAAACTTTCATTGGTTCCAGATTTAATTGGACTAATGAAAGTTTTTTGTTTATTGTCTAGTTTTAAAGCATTTAATAATGAATGATATTAACAAGTGGCTCCGCCAGTTAAGTGAAGTTTTGCTTCCAGAAGTTCCTCTTTTCGATCTAAAATATCATTTGATAATAATTGAGATTCTACATTTTCAAAAGTAAGTCTTTCAATCGTTTTAGAAAAACGTTCACCCGTTTTGCCTTGTTCTCTGTATAAAAGGATGGCTTTTTCGATTACACTTAAAACTTCATCTTTATCCGTGAAAATCTTGCTTAAGGGCTTGCCACGAGCTACACGTTTTCCCCATCTTCCTCCAATGTATATTTTGTAGCCAGCAGTTCCATCTTCGATGGAATCAAAATGACATTTACCAATACACAGACCACAATTGTTACATTTTTCTTTATTAATATTTAAAATGCCATCAATAACTTTGGCTGCATCCATTGGGCAAATTTCTTCTAAGGGACATTTTTTACAGCCATTACAAAAATCTTCATCAAAATTGGGTATTCTTTGACCCACTATGCCTAAATCGTTTAAGTCTGGTTTTACACAGCTATTTGGGCAGCCACCCACAGCAATTTTAAATTTATGAGGAAGTCTGACATCAGCGTAGCCATTAAAAAATTTTTCATGTATTTCTTCAGATAAGGCAAAAGTATCAATTAAGCCATATTGACAAGTCGTTCCCTTACAAGATACAACTGGACGAACTTTTGAGCCTGTGCCACCGGTTACAAGCCCTTCTTTAGCAATATAAGCCCTGAAGTCTTCTATCTTATCATAAGGGATGCCTTGAACTTCTACGGTTAATCGGCTTGTAAAAGTGACAATGCCATTCCCGAATAATTCAGCAGCTTCTGCTATACATTTGTTTTGAGCTGCTGTTATTTTACCGTTTATTGTAATGATTCTTCCTGAGAAGTTATTTGTTCCTTTATTGCGCAAAAATCCCAGTGCTTTTACTCTTTTTTCATCTGCTGGGCTAATTGTTAAAGATTCCATATTTTCAAACCTCCAAATATTTATTTTAATACGATAAATTATTAAAAGTTGTTCCTGCTTCAAGAACCCTGGTATTGTTGTAGCCAAAATTTTTTAAACGTTTTTGAAGCATATAAGCTCTTTTACCCTTTGCACATACTAAAAGCAGTTTTTCGTCTTTTTTATATCCGGGCAGATCTCCTTTTACTTTAGTAAGATCAATATAATCTGCCCCTTCTATACCTGGATAGATGGAAGCATCTATTATTTTAAAATCTTTGGCTTCTCCGGCGGCATAAGCTGCAGGAGTAATCGTTTCAAAGTCTCCACTAATCTTATTTAATAAGACATTAACAGTATGGGAAAAAGGATGAATGGCTGTTGAAAAAGGAGGAGCGTAAGCTAAATCCATATTTTCAATATCTTCAAGACTTGCGCCCATAGTGATAGCTGTGGCAGCAATATCAATCATTTTATCTGTGGCACCTTTTCCTAATACTTGTATACCCAATAATTTTTTAGTTTTTTTGTCTGCAATCATCTTAACAATAAATGTCGAAGAATCAGGATAGTAGTGGGCCTTATCATCAACAACGACAACGACTGATATTGGATTAAAGCCTGCCTTTCTTGCATCTTTTTCTGTTAATCCTGTTCTTCCTGCATTAATTTCTGGCAGCTTTACGATTGCAGTTCCCAAAACTCCAGGAAAAGCAATTTTACTTCCTAAAATATTTTTGGCAAGGATACGGCCTGCAATATTTGCGGTAGAACCCATAGGAGACCAGAAGGCTTCCTTTGTAATTTTGTTGCTTACAGAGCTACAATCACCAACGGCATAAATATCTTCAATATTTGTTTCAAAAAACTCATTTACTTTAATCGTATGATTTGGCATTAATTCAATACCAGAATCTGCTAAAAATTCTGTATTGGCTTTTATTTCACAAGAAAATATTATGGCATCAGCTTTTATGGTTCGTCTGCTTGTTTTAACTTTTTCAACTTTTTCTTCCCCAAGGACGGCTTCCACTTCTGTTTCGGTAAAAGTGATAATACCTTGTTCTGCCAGGTAGTTTTCAACATAGTCAGAAAACTCATCATCAAAGCCAGGAAGGATATGTTTTGCCATATCAATAATCATTATTTTAATTCCACAAGAAGATAAATTTTCAGTTATTTCAAGGCCTATATATCCAGCTCCGACGATAACAGCCCTTTTTATTTCATTACTGTCAACAGCATTACGCAAAGCGTAAGCATCATCAGGGGATCTAAGAAAGAAAACATTTTTTAAATGGATGCCATCAATATTTGGTTTGATGGCTCTTGCCCCAGAAGCAATAACTAATTTGTCATATTCAAATTTTAAAGGCTTATTTGATTTTAAATCCAGGGCATCTACCGTTTTTTCTTTGGGATTAACTTTTGTAACTTCATGTTCAGTTAATACTTTAACACCGGTTAATTCTGAAAAACCATCGGGTGTATTAACGATTAACTCATTGCCATTTTCAATTACCTTACCGACATAATAGGGCAGGCCACAGCCAGCATAAGAAATATCTTTGCTTTTGGTTAAAATAGTAACATCACAGTTAAAATTTTCGCGTTTTAGCTTTGCAGCAACTTTGCTTCCTGCTGCGACACCACCAATGATAAGAACCTTCATATTTTTACACCTCTTTATTTAAAAATAAAAGTTTACTATTTTAATGATAGCACTTGTTAAGTTAATAATAAAATGATATTATATGATTAAAATCATAGGTAAAACCTATCAATATTGATTAATCCATGACAGGAAGGTGGTAAGGTGACCATAAGGCATTTAAGAATATTTATAGAAGTCGCGGATACTGGTAAAATGAGTGCTACAGCAGCAAAACTTTTTATTGCCCAACCTACAGTAAGCCAGGCCATTAGAGAGCTTGAAGAACATTATGGTGGACTTTTATTTGAAAGGCTTTCAAAAAAATTGTATATAACCCCAAAAGGAGAAAGGCTTCTTTCTTATGCGAGAAATCTGGTAAAGCAGTTTGATGATATGGAAGAAATGATGATACATGATAATTATGTGAAAAAAATAAGAATTGGAGCAACGAATACAGTGGGAGACTGTATTCTTGGAGATATTACGAATGCTTTTGGAAAAAGCAATCCCGAGATAGAAATCTATTCATATGTAAACAATACGAAGGATATAGAAGATAAGTTATTAAAATCGGAACTGGATATAGCCATTGTAGAGGGAAGAGTTAAGAGTCAGGATTTAATTTCTATTCCTGAAATTAATGATTTTTTGGTGTTAGTTTGTAGTACAAAACATCCTTTTGCACAAAAAAAAGAAATTAAAATTGAAGAAATTAAAAATGAAAGCTTTGCCATGAGGGAAGAGGGCAGTGGGACCAGAGAATTGTTTGAAAAATATATGCAAAAAAAGGGTATCCCCATAAGAATAGCCTTAGAGTCAAACAGTTCTTCTGCTATTAAAAAAGCGGTTATAGAAAATCAATATTTAGCAGTTATTTCAATCCGGCTGGTAGAAGAAGAAATAAAAAACGGAAAAATATATGTCATTGAAAATACAGAGCCTGATTGGAACAGGTCTTTTAGTATCGTATATCACAAGAATAAGTTTGTTAATGATGAAATGAAAGATCTTATCGAGATAGTAAAAGATTATAAGAATGTAGATATCCTAAAAGGAGTTAACACAGGGAAATTAATAAAATAAAATTTTAAAACACGGGAACGGTTACATGTTTCATCCGTGTTTCCACAATAAATCATTTATTGAAGGGAGTTAACTGATGTACGAAGCAGAGGAGTTAATTGCTAAGAGTATTAATAATATTGGTGGAAAAATAAAAATCGTTTCTGTAGATATACTGCCGTTAGTCCGTGAGCAGTTTGAAAAGACGGATATGAATAATGGAATGCTAAAGGATTACTTTAATTTTTCATTAGATGCCGATATCAAATCGTTAATTATTGTCGCGCTCCCATCTTCTCCGTGCTATGTCGAAATAGAATGGGATTTTGGAATTATAGAGGCGGATATTCCGCCTGTTTACATACATAGAGATCAACAGCTATCGATGATAAAGGAGACAGTAAGCAATGTTTTTGAACATTTTCATCTAAAATCATGGCCAGTTGTTTTTCCAAAGAAAATGCTTGCAGCAATGAGCAGCTTTGGTAAGTATGGGAGAAACAATTTGTTGTATATTGAAGGGATGGGGTCATGCCATCGCCTTACTGTATTCGGAACGGACATGATTTGTACTGAGGAAATTGAGTTAGCTTCAGATTTAAGAATGGATAGATGCAGTAAATGTGGCGTATGCATAAATCAATGTCAAACTGGTGCTATCGACAAAGAAAATATACAAATAGCTGTTGATAAATGTCTAACCTTTCATAATGAAAGGAAAAATCCGATACCGGACTGGATACAGAGTGATTGGCATAATAGCTTGATAGGATGTATTAAGTGTCAGGAAAAATGTCCTGCAAATGCAGGATTATGGAACAGGAAAAAAGTCGGGGAATTTTCATATGATGAAACACAGATGATTATAAAAGCTACGGCTTTTGAAGCGCTTGATACGGCACTTCAAAATAAATTATCAGAGTTAAATTTAGATCGTTATTTTGATGTTTTGTCAAGAAATATATTGCTATTATTGAAAGCCAAAAATTTATTGTAAAGTGTGATTAATAAAGCAGAATTACTTATATCGTTGGATTTATTCATGATTTGAGATATACAAAAATAAATTAGATTTGAGAAAAAATGTAGTTTTTCCATATCTCATTAATAAAGATAATTGTGCTGGCTTATACCTTTTTTTAGACGGATGATTTGAATGATTCCCAATATATCCTAATGTTTATCGTTTTTTTAGCAAGCAATTTCCTTATCCATTGATGTAAATTGAATGAACGACTGCTGGTTGAGAAAAAATTATCTCTTAGCCAGCATTATTTTATTTTGAAAGAGTTACAATAGTTATTGACATATGCCATAAACGACATATAATAAAGATAAATGGCATATGCTATAAACTGTGAGGAGGCTCTGGTTATTTTTGCTTTGAATGGGGGTGGATGATTATGGCAAGACCGATGAAATGGAGAAAAGTCTGTTGTTTACCCAAGATGAATAAATTTGGTCCTCTTGATACATCTGTGGATACAGAAAACTATGTGATCATGACCGTTGATGAGTATGAAACAATAAGGCTTATCGATTTGGAGAGATTTACACAAGAAGAGTGTGCCAGGCAGATGAATGTGGCCCGCAGCACCGTGCAAGGCATTTATAACGAGGCCAGAAAAAAGTTAGCTGAGTCGTTGGTTAATGGAAAGGTCTTGTTGATTGAAGGTGGTGAATACAGGCTTTGTGAAGGATTGGAAAATGCCTGCGGTCGTGGTTGCCGCAGGTATAGGCGAAGCAGATGCTTTACTGATGATGAAGGTCAAGCTGACTGATTATATAATAGGCGGATTTCATCTTTAAGCCCCTCGTCGGGAAGCAATGGGAACTCTCAGATGTAAGATAAAATAAGCAAGTACTTGATGGTTACAAATGCAAAGTTTTATACCTGTTATTATACATGTATAGAACCATATATCAGACTTAAAGCTGCCATGGGTGATTTTATTGCTTATCTGGCAGTAAAATAACAATCTAGAGTAAAGGAGCTAAGATTATGAGTGAAAATTGCAACCAAAGCTGTGGCAGTTGCTCGGAAAACTGTGCAGAAAGAAAGGAAAAGAAAAATCATTTCTTCGAGAAACCACATGAAATGAGCAGTATTAAGAAGGTTATTGGTGTTGTTAGCGGCAAAGGAGGAGTTGGCAAGTCGCTGGTTACTTCCATGCTTGCAGTTACTATGAATAAAAAGGGTTATCATACCGCTATTCTGGATGCAGACGTAACAGGACCTTCTATGCCAAAGGCATTTGGTATTAAAGAAAAAGCTACAGGAAGTGAACTTGGCTTATTCCCGGTAAAAAGTAAGACGGGTATAGATATCATGTCTGTAAATTTGCTTTTAGAAAATGATACGGATCCAGTTGTGTGGAGAGGGCCCATGATTGGCAATATGGTAAAGCAGTTCTGGACAGATGTTATCTGGAGTGATGTGGATTTTATGTTTATTGATATGCCACCGGGTACCGGCGATGTTCCTCTTACGGTATTTCAATCTATTGCTGTTGATGGGATTATTGTTGTAACCTCGCCTCAGGAACTTGTATCCATGATTGTGCTAAAAGCTGTTAAGATGGCTGAAAAGATGAATATCCCTATCATTGGCTTAGTAGAAAACATGTCCTATTTTAAATGCTCAGATTGCGGTAAGCAGCACAAGATTTTTGGGGACAGCCACATAGACGAAATAGCTGAAAAACATCATCTTAAGGTTCTTGCTAAATTACCTGTTGACCCGGAAATTACAGCTGCATGTGACAAGGGTATGATAGAGGACTTAGATGTCAACTGGTTTGATGACGTTGCAAAAATATTAGAAAAGATGGAGGAAAACTAAAATGATGAAAATTGCTGTAGCAAGTAACAAGGGAATGGTGACCGGACACTTTGGACATTGCGAAGGTTTTATGATTTTTGACGCCGAAAACAATAAAATTCTCAAAAGCGAAACCATTGTTAACCCCGGGCATAAACCTGGATTCTTGCCTAATTTTCTTGCTGACCGTGGTGTAAACGTCATCATCAGTGGTAGCATGGGACAAGGAGCGGTTAAGATTTTTAATGAAAGGAAGGTCGAGGTGATAGTTGGAGCAAGAGGTGATGCCAAGGCAGCAGCAGAAGAATATCTGCAAGGCACACTTCAATCTACAGGTTCTGTTTGTCATGAACATCAGCATCACGGTGGATGCGGGAAATAAAGCCGTATTTTGAAAGATTATTTTCTATGACTGATTATTGCACTGTACAAACAAAAAGATACCGTTTCAGTAGGAAAACTGACAGCGGTATCTTTTTATTTAATCAAATATTTACTTATATACTCAGCTGCTTTTTTGGAGGTCTATAAAGATAGTAAAGGTCGTTATGGTGCTCCCAAAATACATAAAGTGCTTCGTGAAGAAAGAGGACATGCCATAAGCCTTAAGAGAGTCCAAAGGATTATGAAAAAACTAAATATAAAATCCATAATTATCAAAAAATTCAGACCTCACTCTTCCAAAAGCAAAATAGAGGCTAAAGAAAACGTTTTGAAAAGAGATTTTTCAACAACTACAATAAATGAAAAATGGGTTACTGATATAACTTATATTTATACACTTAAAGACGGATGGTGCTATCTTGCTTCAGTTTTGGATCTTCATACAAAGAAAATTATTGGCTATGCTTTTTCAAAGACTATGGATACAGAACTAGCTATAAAGGCTGTAGAAAATGCCTACATAACTCAAAAACCAAAGAATACTGTTATAGTCCACAGTGATTTGGGCTCCCAATATACAAGCTCTAAATTTGATGATTATCTTAATGAACATAATATAGTTCATTCCTTTAGCGGCAAGGGATGTCCCTATGACAATGCTTGTATAGAATCCTTTCATGCTACACTAAAAAAGGAAGAAGTAAACTTAGCTACATACTATGACTTTGATGCTGCAAGGCTAGCTATATTTGAATATATAGAATCCTGGTACAACAGAAAAAGGCTTCATAGCAGTATCGGTTATATGACTCCTCAACAGCTTGAAGATGCTTTAAGAAAAACTGCATAAAAATTTGAGTTTTTGTGTCTACTATATTGACATAAATCCATGATGACATAACCACGATTCCGCATCTCAAGAGTAATCCGTCGATAGCCATATCGACCTTGATGCTCATGGTAAATCGCCGTGATCTCATCTTTTTCGATACGGTACTTGTCAGGCCGCTGAGCACGCTTCAAATAATAGTAATATGTACTTCTGGCAACACCAGCTAATTTAAGTAATGCTTCAAGCGGATATTTCTGCCTTAATTCAGAAATGACAGCTACTTTTTCTTCTGTTCTGACTTTTCCCGCTCTTGAATTAAGGCATTCAATTTTTTTAGATATTCATTCTCCATGCGAAGACGCTGAACTTCAGCAAGAAGATCCTCATTTTCTTTGATATCTTTCTTATCTTTCCTTGGCTTTTTTGTGCTCATTTTCCGTGACCGACCTCGCCGTTCTTCGTAAAGTGCTTCTTTTCCCTCTTCATAATAAGTACGTTCCCATTTTGATACTGTTGTTGGACTTTGAACTCCAAAAAGTGCTGCAGTTGATCTTATAGACAAAGAGTTCTGATGCATATATTCTACAACATGAATTTTGAACTCTCCACTAAAAGTTCTGCGGGCATTAATAAGCTGGTCTATTCCACCGTTTTTGTAGAGAGCAACCCAGTTTTTAATTATTGACGGGTTAATTCCATATTTAGCAGCTAAAGCACGATAGCCACCTGTATGACCGTCTAAATACTCACTTACAATTGCCAACTTAAACTCATCAGAATATTTCTTTTTCCCTGACATTCGAAAACCCCTTTCATTAGTATTTTGTCTAACGAAAGGGGTTCACTTCAAATAAACGGTGGTTTTTTGTTAATATATACTGCAACAAAAAATGAACTGAATGCTTTCCTGCAGGCAAGTTTTTTACTAGTCTGACCCGCATCTTCATTTAAATGTTAAAATTTCTCATTGATAAAAAAAGCTGATACGATTTATGTACTAAACAGTTTAGATACTAAACAAATTGTGGAGGTAAATAATGAGTGAGTATTATATTGAGATTGCGCAGACTATGGATCGTATTATCCATAAATATATCAGAAATGAAGATATATTAAGAAGTTATGGTACAGAGTCTCTTCTGACACGAAAAGAAATCCATACAATTGAGTATATAGGAGAAAATCCTGGAATTAACCTTAAGTCTCTCTCTGAAATGCAGGGTGTTACTAAAGGTGCTGCATCGCAAATGGTCAGCAAGTTGGTTGAAAAAGGATATATCCAACGAAAGGAATCACTATCATCCGGCGCTGAGATTTCCTTATATCTAACTAAAAAAGGAGAGACTGCTTTTAGAGGACACTTGGAATATCATAAGCGGGTAGGAAAAGTCTGGAGAAAGTTGCTTGATAATATGAGCGAAGACGCCATCAATGAAATGAAAGACTTTCTGTATTCTTTCGAAATAGAGCTTGATAAAGAATATGAAAATGAAGGAGAATGAAAATGAAAACAGCAATATTATATGAATCCTGGCACCACGGAAATACAAAAAAACTTTGTGATGCGATTAAAAAAGAATATGATGTCGTACTTCTTAATGTAAAGGAAGATGATATTAAACTGGAAGAATATGATCTTATTGGAATTGCGTCTGGTATTGCTTATAGCAAATTTTATAAAGAAATCGAACAAGTAAGCAAAGAGAAAATGACAGAAGGTAAAAATGTATTTCTTATGTACACCTGCGGAAAGCCAGGGCAGGATTTTGCAAAAAGCATAAAGAACATTCTTTCTTTGAAAAAATGTAATGTTCTTGGCACTTACTGTTGTAAGGGTTATGACACATATGGACCACTTAAGCTTATTGGAGGAATTAATAAGGAGAATCCTACTGAAGATGAGATTCAGGGAGCAGTAAGATTCTACAGTGAAATAATCAGCAAATTGTAAATAAATAATATGATAGAATCTTATATCTTCTATTTGAATTTGTTAATAAAAAAGTGAAAAAAGACTGTATTGAAGTTGGAAGGAATTTTGGACGGTGAAAAGGAGTTTAGTGCATGGTTATAGAAACAGACAGATTAATTTTACGGGAAATGACTGAAGATGATTTTGATGCTTTATATGTTGTTTTTGCAGATTCGGATATTATGACGCACTATCCATATACCTTTGACGAGGATAGAGTCAGAGAATGGATAAGAAAAAATATAGAAAGATACAATATTTTTGGCTTTGGCTTGTGGGCTGTGATTTTGAAAGAGACTGGTGAAGTGATTGGGGATTGTGGTCTTACAATGCAAATCATTAATGGGCAGATAAAGCCAGAAATAGGATATCATATTCGAAAAGATTGTCAGAGGCGAGGATATGCCAGTGAGGCTGCAAGAGCAGTAAGAGACTGGACGTTTATGAATACGCCTTTTAATATCGTTTATTCCTATATGAAGTATACGAATGTTCCATCATATCGAACGGCGATAGCTTATGGCTGTCATCTGGTTGATGTGCTTGAAGATGAGAATAATGAAATCATCAAAGTATATGCAATAAGCCGTGTTGAGTGGAGTCAATTGAAAAAAGAAAGAGTTCTAAAATTATAAAATAGGATATGCAGCTTTGAAATACGAGAACATATAACTTTTATAAAAAAGTGTAAATATATTGAGACTTTAAGAGATGAAAAATCGTATCTTTTGAAAGATGCATCGAGAACAGAATGGATCGTCATAAACCAAATTAAATCAAAATTTGCGAATGGAGTGAAAAACGATGATTGCATGCTTGATAATGGCATTTTTATTTCTTATATTAAGTATCGTTTTGTTTTGTGGCAAAGGACAATGGCTTATCGCAGGTTTTAATACAATGTCAGAACAGGAGAAGAAGCAATACGATACAAAAAAATTATGTCGTGCGGTTAGTTTCATATGCCTTGTGTGTTCTGTTATGCTTTTTGTTATGGCATATCTTGGACATCAGGTCGACAGAGGTTTGATGAAAGAACAGAATATGCTTGTATTTGCAATAGTATATATTACAGTTATTCTTGTATCAATAATCATTGCCAGCATATACATAGATAAAAAGGCGAAGAAGTAAGCAAATCAGAATTTTGAAGATATGATAAGCATACTATTTTTGATATTATCAAATTTTCAAATTCTTAAGGAAATAAAAATCAATCCCGGTATCCAAGTGTGTATAGATCTTTTTAAAGTTATTATGGATGACAGTATATCAATACTGACACTGACAAACCTGAACTGATGAACAGTGTAATACATGAATTTTTCATGGCTATACTGTCACTATTTCCAATATGACGACAGACATCCATTGTAAAAATTCAAGCTTCGGAGAAACCGACAGACGTACTCAGTCTTGGCAAATACAGCTTAATAACGCCAAAGCCGAACTGAATAAAATGGAGCGCGAACTCGAACAGTCTGCTGAAAGTGCAGATGAACTTGGGGACGAATTGAAGGAAAGTGGCGACAATGCCGAAAAATCCAGCTCAAAATTTGAGAAGCTGGGCAGTGTCCTCAAAGGTGTTGGTGCGGCTATGGGTGCCGCAGCGGCTGCAGCGGGAGCTGCTGCCATCAAGTTGGGAAAAGAGGTCGTGGAGCAGTTTGGTGAGCTTGAGCAGAACCTTGGCGGTTCTGAAGCCGTGTTTGGAGAATATGCTGCACGTATCCAAAAAACGGGAGAAGAAGCCTACAAGAATCTGGGCTTGTCCCAATCCGAGTACCTTGCCACCGCCAACAAAATGGGCGCACTGTTTCAGGGTGCTGGTG